>JAISIU010000254.1 GCA_031261885.1 Bifidobacteriaceae bacterium | reverse complement strand
ACTGGGGAAAAACGAGGAAGGAGGCGCGCGGTGTCCGAGGAAGACCGTCCCGTGTACGTGATCTCCGTGGCCGCGCGCCTCGCCGCGCTCCACCCGCAGACGCTCCGGCAGTACGACCGTCTCGGCATCGTCGTGCCGAACCGCACGGCCGGGCGCGGGCGGCGCTACTCGCTCCGCGACATCGAGGCCCTGCGCCAAGTCCAGGCGCTGTCGCAGATGGGCGTGAACCTCGAGGGCATCCGGCGCGTGCTGGAGCTCCAGAGCGAGAACCGCGTGCTGCGCCGCGAGGTGCAGCGCCTGCGGGCCGAACTGGAGCGCCGCGCCCGCGTCTTCAAGGTGGGCCCCGAGGGCGAGGCCGTGCCCGTCCCGCCCGGCCGTCGCCACCGGGATGCGGCGGAAACGGGTGTGGCCGGGCAAGCGGAAGGCGAGACGGCCGCTGACGAGGCTGCGAGCGGTGCGGAAGGGCCGGCATCGGCGGCTCCCGGGAACACGAAGACCGCTCCGGCGAAGGCCGCGGCCGCGAAGCCCAAGGCCGAACCCGCCGGCCAGGTCTCACGCCAGACCGTGGTGGGCCCCGGTTTTAGAGGCACGGTAGTCGTCTGGCGCCCGTGACCGAGTTGTCACCGGTTGCATCGTGATGCGAGGGTCCGTCAGCGGTCTCCAAATCGGTGCTGTGATGGATCAAAGATCTGCGTCGACCAGGTCCAATCCATCTCCTGCTGTGCGATCCCACAGCGTAGCTTCACCAGAGCACACCCATTCGCGATCAGCCTCTCGGTACGCCGCCTCAAGCTCAGTAGCTTGATCATTCGTGACTGTTGTCGAAGATTGCCGTCCCGTCATGGTTGAGTAACCCGGCTGATCCCATGGACGGCGAGTATGGCGGCAATAGTTTCTTCATAGGTCGCTTTGCCCTGGACCATCAGGTCGACCAGGTGGAGGGCGGCGGGACTGGGTGGCATACCCTCGGCTTTGACTGACCCGGCGGCGGCAGCAGCTATGCGTCGTCGTTCGGCCAGGCTGAACTCACGCCTCATGCCCCTAATGTACTGGTGGTCGCTGCTAGGAGGGGTTGGGGGGCCGTGCCGTAGTGGGTGGGGCGGTAGCGGCGGGCCGGGCTGCGCGGTGGGGCGGTCGGGGCGACCTCACCGGCCGCTATCAGACGGTTCAGCGCGACGACGATGGCGGTGCGGCTCAGGTGGGTGGTGGCGGCCAGTTCCGCGGCCGATGCCGGAGCACCGGCCCGGCGCAGCGCGGCGCGTACCGCTTCCAGCGCCTTGCCGCGTGGCGGGGTACTAGTGCGCGCGTCCGTCGCGGCAAGGTCGCGGCCGTGTCCTGTCTTCTTGGGTTCGATGCCGCCGCGGGCCGCCGCGCGGTGGGGTATGACGAGCGTGAAGAAGGCGACGGAATCGTGCGGCTCGGGCGCGGGATTCCCGCTGGCGGCCAGCGCGGCGAGGATCTGGGCGAAGCCCGTGCCACGGCGTCCGGCCACCATCGTGCCGTCCGGTAGCGGCGTGTCTTCGAGCAGGGTGGACAGGCGCGGGTTGCGGGTCTGGAACGGACCGGCCGTGCCGAGCGTCCGGACGGTGGCGGTGCCGAACAACCCGCCGGGGCTCGTGACCTCGAGCCGGTCCGGGAACAGGTCAACCGTCACGGCCGTGCCGCACGACTCCTCCGAGTAGTCGCGGTGCATGAGGGCGTTCGCGACCGCTTCGCGAACCGCCGCGGGCGGATAGCCGGAGCCCACCGAAGGACCCGCCGGAGCGCCGGCCCCGCCGCCCGCGCCAGCACAACGCGCGACAGCCGCGGCGGTTTGCGCGACGAGCTCGGGGATCGGCCCGGCCAGGGTCACGGCATCGAGCAGGCGTTCCTCACCGGCCAGCACCGGCTCCCTGTCCGGCCCCAGATAGGCGGCGAAGTCGACGGTGAGCTGCGGGAAGAACTCCTGCGGGAAGGCGCCGAGGGCGAGCAGGCCGCCCAGCGTCGGGCGGACGACGCCGTCCGGGTCGCGCCGCGTCGCGCGGAGCCTCAGCAGCACCTCGGCCGGGGTCGCCCCGCCGAACACCGTGGGCCGCAAGCGGCGTTGGCGTGCCACGAGCGCCTCGACCAGGCGGGAATCGAAGTCATCCGTGGTCGCGTCCGGCACGGCCTGTTCGTCCCAGTGGGGCTGGTGGCGTTCGGCGGCCAGGCGTTCGACCTCCTGCGGCGTGAGCCGGCGGCTCGTGCCGCGGTCCCGGAAGTAGCTGCCCCGGTGCCTGCCTTCGGCCCGGACGTGGCATGGGCGCTCGCGCGGCGGGATCGGGTCGACCCACGTGGCGACAACCTTGTGCCCCTCGAAGCCGATGACCTGGACGGGGGCGTGCAGCGCGGGCCGCACGGCCTGGGTCAGCGCCTCCTGGAGCGCGTCGCGCGTGCGCTTGGCGCGGAAGCCCTCGGCGGGCACGAAGCCCGCCGCCGGGTCGAGGCCCAGCAGCACCAGCCCGCCGGGTCCGTTGGCGAACGCGCTGAGCGTGGCGGGCAG
>JAISIU010000240.1 GCA_031261885.1 Bifidobacteriaceae bacterium | reverse complement strand
TCGATCTGTTGGCTCGGCGGCAGCCTGACGCCCGTGATCGGGGCGGGGGAGCGGGCCGGCCAGGACGCGTTGGCGCTCGCGGAGGCCGTGTTGACCCGGGGCCGCGGCGTGACGTCGCTGGTCGGCCAGGCCGCGGGCGTGTTGCCGATCTGGCGGCGGGTCGAGGGCTTCTGGCCCCGGCCGCGCGAGGTGCGGGCCAGCCAGCCGCTCATGGAGATCGGGGGCCCGCCCGCCGTGGCCCCGGATCCGGCCGTCCGGCTGGCGCGGCCCGACGAGGCCGGCCTCGTGCTGCCGGCCGCGGCCAGCATGTTCACGGAGGAGCTCGGCGTGTCCCCGGTCCAGCAGGGTGGCGCCTACCGGGCCCGCATCCGGGGCCTGATCTCGCGCCGGGCCACGTTGATCCGGCTGGGCCGGGTGCCGGGGCGGTCGGATCCGGTCGTGGTGTTCAAGGCGGACCTGGGGGCCGGCGTCGGGCGCCTGGTACAGGTGCACGGTGTGTGGACGCATCCGGCGTGGCGCGGCCGCGGGTTGGCGCACGGCGGCATGGCGGCCGTGGTCCAGGAGGCGTTGGCGCAGGGGTACCGCAGCGTCTCGCTGTACGTCAACGATTTCAACGCCGCGGCCCGCGCCGTCTACCGCGATGTCGGCTTCAGCGAGGTCGGCACGTGGGCCACGGTCATGTTCTGACCCGCACATCGTCGTAGATCAACATTGATGATCTACGCCGATCAATGACGATGTGGCCCAGAGCGCCTGCGGTTTCAGGCGTCGGTGAGGCGCCAGGTGGCGTGGGGATCGCGTGTGCCGCCGCCGTCACGGGTGACGAGTCCGGCGGTCGCGAGGGTCTTGAGGTGTCGGCCGGCGGTGACCTGTGACACTCCGGCCAGCGCCGCGATGTCGCTGGTCCCAAGCGGTAGGGCCGCTTGGCGCATGGCGGCGAGGATTTGGCTGGCCGTGGTGGGGACCTCCTCGGCCGGGCGGCGCCGCGCGAACAATGTGAGCCGGACCGATTCGCCCGTGCACCGGTACGCGGGGTCCCACAGCCCGTCGTGGCGCATGACCTCGAACATGCGGCGGATGCCTTCGCCGAGCTCTTGGCCGATGTGCATGTCCGCCAGGACTCGGACGATTCTGGGGTTGCGGGCGATCCGTTTGACGCTGGTGGGGTCGATCGGGTCGGCGCGGCCGGGGAAGCGTCCTGGGTTGGTGATCTCAAGGCGGTCGGGGAAAATCTCGACGCGGATGTGCTCGCCGTGGTTGGCGTAGTTGCGGTGGACCACGGCGTTGACGAGGCCTTCCAGCCAGGCCGCGCGGGGGAGTATGGGCACCGGCTCGAAACGGCCGCTGGCGGCCAGCGCCCGCCGCTTCGGCAACCAGGTCTCGATTTGGGCGGCGGCCTGGTCGATCTGCTCGGCCAATGGACCGTCGAACCGGATGTCGCCGTCGGCGTCGAGCGTTTGCTCGGCGCCGGTGCCGCGGTACGGTTCGGTGTACCGCAGGACCCGGACATGGGCGTTGGGGAACTCGATGTTGGAGTCGCGGCAGAACAATAACAAGGCGGCGATCGTCAATTGGTCGTCGCGGGTCATCAGGCTGCGTGCCCTGAGCATTCGCTCCACGGTGCTCGAACCGATCAGCGTCTGGTAGTCGGCCAGCAACGCCGGATCCAAGTCCGCGAGTTTGACACCGTGCGCCGCCCTGCCGTCGTAGGTCCCGGTGCCGCGTTCCGATTCGAGGTCTTGCCGTTCGGCGTAGCTGAGCTTGCGGGATTCGTCGCCGATCCTGAGATAGGCGTCGCCGCTGCCGTTCGCGTGGACGTATTCCCCGGGGTCGACCCGGAAGACCAGCACGGACCCACCCGCTGCGGGGAGCTCCGAGACGTGGATGGAAACGGGTGGCCTCGTGAAGTCGACGGCGGCCTGGCGCAGGTCGTTGACGCGCTTCGGCCCGATTCCCTCGACCTGGCCGTTCCAAATGCCGACGACGACGTACCCTCCGTCCGCGTTCGCCATCGCGATCAAAGGCACCGCCAGGTCACGTGGGGCGATGCGGGCCGATTTGCGTTCGAACCACTGGCTCTCCGGCAGGGTGGCGAGCAGCGCCAACGCTTCTCGTGGGGGAAGCGCCAACGCGTGGTCGATCTCCGTCATCAACATGGTCATAGATTAACATTGATGATCTACGACGATGTGTGATTGAGCACCGGTCGGCCGGGAGGCCTGGAGCCGGCCGCCATTGGGCGGGCGCGGGTCGGCGGCCGTGGTTCAGGAGGCGTTGGCGCGGGTCTACCGCAGCATCTCGTCGTACGCCAACGAGCTCAACCACCAGGCTCGGGCCGTCCACCGCGACGTCGGATTCCAGGAGGTCGGCACGTGGGCCACCGTCATGCTCTGACGAAGGGTGGTGCGGTCAGGCCTGCCTCGCTGAACGGTAGTACAGTCTGGGGCGTAGTTCGCGCCGAGCTGAGCAGTTGGAAATGGTCGCTGACCTGCGTAAATGTAAAGCGCAAATTAGTTAGAAGAAAACTCCGCCACCGTGCCCGTAGCGTGGTAACGTCAAACTTGTCAAA
>JAISIU010000110.1 GCA_031261885.1 Bifidobacteriaceae bacterium | reverse complement strand
CCGGCCAGGAACGTGGCGTTCGTGTCGCCGTGGACGCCGTCGAGGTAGGCCGTGACGTCGATGTTGACGATGTCGCCGTCCTGGACCACGGTCGAGTCGGGGATGCCGTGGCAGATGACCTCGTTGAGCGAGGTGCACAGGGACTTGGTGTAGCCGCGGTAGCCGAGCGTCGAGGGGTAGGCGCCGTGGCTCACCATGTAGTCATGGCCGATGGCGTCGAGCTCGTCCGTTGTGATGCCGGGCTTCACGGCGGCCCCGGCGGCCTCGAGCGCGCCGGTGGCGACGCGGGAGGCGGCGCGGATCCGTTCGACGGTCTCGGCGTCCTTGACGTCGCCGCCCGGCCACGGTTCGGAGTCCGGTTCGTCCTTGCCGACGTATTCGGGCCGGGGGATCGATGCCGGGACCGACCTCATCGGTCCGACCGTTCCCTTCGTGATCGGGGCACGTGTTCCAGCTGTGGTGTCGCTCAACGTCAGTCTTTCTGGTCGCTTGGTTGTGGACCGCCGGGCCGTGGTGGCCGCGCGGGGCGGCCGCCCGGGCGGGGCGGCGGTGGCGGATATGGGTGGCGGGGACCGGGGCGTCGGGGCGGGTGTTCGGCGGCGTCGCGCGCCGTCAAACACTCAGTAGGAGTGGCCGGGGTCCGGGTATGTTCCCCGCCGCACCGCCAGGGCGTAGGCGCTGGCGGCGTCGACAAGGTCTTTCCGCAGGTTACCAAATGTCTTCACGAACTTTGGCGTGGAAGCGCTCAGTCCGGACATATCGGTCCAAACCAACACCTGTCCGTCGCAGTCCGGACCGGCCCCGATGCCAATTGTTGGGACCTTGAGCCCAGACGTGACGAAGGCGGCGGTGGCGGCCGGCATGAGCTCGAGGACGATCGCGGCCGCGCCGGCCTCCTGGAGCGCGAGCGCGTCGTCCAGCAGGCGCTGGGCGGCGCCGTCCTCGCGGCCCTGGATGCGCGGCCCGCCGAGCGCGTTCTCCGACTGCGGCGTGAACCCGAGGTGCCCGATGACGGGGATGCCGAATTCGGTCAGGAGCTTCACCTGGGGGGCGACGGGCCGGCCGCCCTCGAGCTTGACGGCCTGGGCGCCGGCTTTCATGAGCCGGGCGGCGGACCGGAAGGCGTGGGCGGGCGTGTCCTCGTAGCTGCCGAACGGCATGTCCGCGACGACGAGCGCGTAGTGGGCGCCGCGCGCGACGGCGCTGGTGGCGCGCATCATGTCTTCAAGAGTTACGGGAATGGTCGAGTCGTAGCCGAGCATGTTGTTGCCGTAGGAGTCGCCGACTAGCAACAGGTCGAGGCCCGCCTCGTCGAACACCTGGGCGGTTTGGAAGTCGTAGGCCGTCAGCATCGTGAGCTTGCGGCCCTCGGCCTTGGCCTGGGCCAAGTGGTGAATGCGGAACCGGCGGCGCTTGGCGGCCGGCTGGGCGGGGGTGGGTGTCATCTGGGTGTCGGGGTCCTTCCTTGGGGTGGTTGGCAGGGTTGGTCAGGGTGTCCGATGTCGGAGCGAACCCGGGCGATCAGGGCTCGACCCAGCGGTTGGTCACCGGGAGGCGGCGGTCGCGGCCGAAGGCGAGGGCCGTCACCTTCGGCCCCAGCGGGTACTGGCGGCGCTTCCACTCGGCGCGGTCGGTCAGCCGGAGCGCGCGGTCGACGGCTTCGGCCGGATGGCCGGCGGCCAACAGGGCCTGGCGCGAGGTGCCGTGCTCGACGTACTGGTCGAGCACCTTGTCGAGCAGGTGGTAGTCCGGCAGCGTGTCGGAGTCGAGCTGGCCGGGCCGGAGTTCGGCCGACGGCGGCTTCGTGATCGAGTTCTCGGGGATCGGCGGGGTCTCGCCGCACTGTTCGGCGTAAGCGTTGCGCCAGCGGGAGATCGCCCAGACGCGGGTCTTCAGCACGTCCTTGATCGGCGCGAACCCGCCCACGGCGTCGCCGTATATCGTCGAGTAGCCCGTGGCCAGCTCCGACTTGTTGCCGGTGGCGAGCACGAGCTGGCCCTCCATGTTCGAGATCGCCATGAGGATCTGTCCGCGCACGCGGGCCTGGATGTTCTCGGCCGCGACGCCGCTCAGGTGGAGCTGGGCCTCGTAGGCGTCGACCATCGGCCCGATCGGTACCACGCGGTAGTCGATCCCGCACCGTTCGGCGACGTCGGCGGCATCGTCCTTGGAATGGTCGGACGAATAGGCGGACGGCATCGACACTCCCGTCACGTGGCCGCGGCCGAGCGCGTCGGTCGCGATCGCGGCGGTCAGCGCGGAGTCGATGCCGCCCGAGAGTCCGAGGATCGCGCCCTTGAAGCCGTTTTTGACCGCGTAGTCCCGCAGTCCGAGCACGATGGCGCGGTAGACCGCCTCGTCGTCGTCCGGCAGCGGCGCCGGCCGCCCGTCATCGTCGGCGTCCCAGATCAGTGTCTCGGGATGGAAGTGGGCGGCGCCGGCCACCACGGCCCCGTCCGGACCGGTCACGAAGCTGCCGCCGTCGAACACCAGGTCGTCCTGCCCGCCCACGAGGTTGCAGTAGGCGACGGGCGCACCGAGTTGGACGGCGCGGGCTGCGGCCAGCGTGCGGCGCTGCGGCGCCTTGGAGACCTCGAACGGCGAGCCGTTGAGGACCGCGAGGAGGTCGATCCGCTCGCCTGCGGCGAGGAGCTGGGTCACGGGGGAGTCCGGCACGTCCTCCCAAATGTCGTGGCAGATGGCCAGGCCCACCCGGGTCCCGTCCACGTCGATGACGAGCGGCCCCACGCCGCGCGCGAACAGGCGGCGCTCGTCGAACACGCCGTAGTTGGGCAGGAGGTGCTTGGTGTAGACGGCCTCGATCCGGCCGTGGCGCAGCACCGCGGCGATGTTCGTCGGCTTGGTCGCCTCGCCGAGGCGGTCGGCGCTCTGTCCGCCGGCGGGCGGTTCGGCCGGCAGCGTCTCCACGTTCTCGGCGCCGGCCCGGACCACGAGGTCGCGCCCGGCGACCGACGAGCCCGTCGAGGACGGCGTGGCCTGGGCCGTGCCGAGCGAGCCGACGATGACGGCGCACGCCCCCGCGCCGGCCGTCACCAGGTCGCCGGCCAGGTCTTGGAGCTGCTGGGCGGCCGCCTGCTGGAACGAGCTGCGCAGGGCCAGGTCCTCGATCGGGTAGCCCGTGAGCGCCATTTCGGGGAGGACGATGAGCCGGGCCCCGAGCCCGGCCGCGTTCCCGGCCGCCTCGGCGATCAGCCGGGCGTTGCCGACGAGGTCACCAACCACCGGATCGATCTGGCACAGCGCCACATGAAGTCCCACACCATAAAGCCTAGAACCGATCCCTGGAGGCCCCCGCCCGCCTGCCCGGGTCGCGCCAGACGCCACCACCATCCAGGCGCTTGTCGAGCGCATTGGTCGTTCCTCCGGGGCTTGTCGAGCCTGATGGCGGTTTCGGGGGGTGTGTTAGGACCATGAGGCTCGACAAGCTGATCCGAAACCGCCAAACCGCTCGACCAGCCCCGCCCGCCACCCCCCGGTGAGACTGAGGGTTCGCGCCTAGGCAACGCTCCATGTGGCGCTTGGGTCGCGGGGGGTGGTGCCGGTCCAGGCGATGAGACCGGCGTCGCGGAGTGCGGCCAGATGGCGGAGCGCGGTGGGACGGGCGATGCCGGCCAGCTGGGCGATGTCGCCGGTGCGGAGTGGGCCGCCGGCTTGGCGCATGGCGAGCAGGATGGCGCGGGCAGCGGGCGCGAGCTCCTCGGGGGGCGCCGGAGTCCCGCTGAGGGTGAGGATGACGGAGCCCGAAGTCTGGACGTATGCCGGCAGAGCGAGTCCGCGGGCGCGCATGGCTGCGAACATGCGCTTGATGCCCTCGCCGAGCTCCCGGGCCTGGCCCAGCTCGGCGCAGGCGCGGGCGATGCGCGGGTTGCGGGCGTACCGCCTGATCGACTCGGGGTGGGTTGTGTCGGCGAGGCCCGGGAACCGGCCCGGGCTCGAGATCTCGACGCGGTTCGGGAAAATCTCCACGCGGATGTGGTCGCCCTGGTTGGCGTAGGACCGGTGGATCGCGGCGTTGACCAGTCCTTCCTCCCAGGCCTCGCGCGGAATCATCGGCTGGTCCTCGAACAGGCCGCGGGCGCTGAGCGCCTGGCGCTGGGGCATCCACTGCTCGATCAGGTCCTCTGCGGCCTCGATCTGGTCGGGGAGGCGGCCGTCGCAGCTGATGTCGTGCCCGGATTCGAGTGTCAGGGCGCTGCCGGTGCCCCTGGCCGTGTCGGCATACCGGAGGACGCGTATGCGGGCGTTCGGGAAGCCGATGTTCGGGTGCTTGCCGAACATGAGCCAAGCGGCCACGCGCAGGTTCCCGTTCTCGTCGCTCAGGTCGCGTGCGGCCAACGTCGCGCTGGCCGAACTGGCGCCGATCGTCTCCTGATACGCCTGGATCGCCGCTTGGTCGAGGTCCTTGACGCCGGTGTTTCGCAAGACCGTGGCACTGAAGACCTCGGAGCCCCTCTCATAGACGAGCTCGCGGCGCTCGGCGAACGTCAGGCGGTGCGATTCGTCGCCGATCCTCAGGTAGGCCTCGCCGGAGACGGTCTCGTGAAGCGCGGTTCCGGGTTCGACCTCGATGAGCGCGATGCCGCCGCCAGTCACCGCGATCTCGTGGACGTGGATGTGGACGGTAGGTGAGGTGAAGTCGACGGCCGTTTGCCGCACGGCGCTGAGCTTGGCGGAGTCCATGGGCTCCGCCTTGCCCGAATGAATGCCGACCACGACGCACCCGCCCTCGGCATTGGCCATGGCGACCAGCGGCACCGCGAGGTCGCGCGGTGTGATGCGACCCGACTTGCGCTCGAACCACTGGTCCTCCGGCAGTCGCGTGAGCAGCTGGACGGCCTGCTCGCCCGGCAGTGTCAACGCGTCGATTGCCCGATGATCTCTCATGCTCTAACTCTAACATTATTAGAGTATATGAGAGCAACGGGTTCTGCTTGTTGCGGGCGGGTCGCGTGGCTCGCGGCAAGGAAAACCAGCAATCCAATCGGCGTGTTCGCCAACAAGGTAGATCATTGCCGCCCTGATCTGCTGCTCCTGAAGGTACTGTAACTATAAAAATATGAGAGATTATTAGAGTTCGAGGCGGTGTCGGGTCACGCCGGGGGCCGGGCACTGGTCATCCCATCCGGCCACGGCGCCGCCTCGGTGACAGGCCAGCGTTTCACGCGTTCCGGCATCGTGCGCTTGTCGAGCGCATTGGTCGTTCCCCCGGGGCTTGTCGAGCCTGATGGCGGTTTCGGGGGGTGTGTTAGGACCATGAGGCTCGACAAGCTGATCCGAAACCGCCAAACCGCTCGACCAGCCCGCCCGCCACCCCCGGTGACAGGTGAGCGCTTCGCGCGCTCCGGCATCGTGCGCCCGTCCCCGGACGCCCGTCCACGGGAACCCCGCCACCCCTGCCCGGGGGACCGGCCGCCCGGTTCACACCCGGGAAACACGCCGGGTGGCACAATCGCCCCTGACGGCCGCCGCACCCCCGGCCGGCCCGCACCCGCCAAAGGAGGACCCAGATGGATCGCCAGCAGGATTACGTGTTGCGCACCATGGAGGAGCGCGACATCCACTTCGTCCGCCTGTGGTTCACGGACGTGCTCGGCACGCTGAAATCCGTGGCCGTGGCCCCGGCCGAACTCGAATCCGCCTTCACCGAGGGCATCGGCTTCGACGGCTCCGCGATCGAGGGCCTGGCCCGCGTCTACGAATCCGACCTGCTGCTGCTCCCGGACCCGACCACGTTCCAGGTGCTGCCGTGGCGCGGCGACCAGAACCGCACGGCCCGCATCTTCTGCGACGTCCTGACGCCCGACGGCGAACCGTCCCCGGCGGACCCGCGCCACGTGCTGCGCCGCGCGCTGAAGAAGGCCAGCGACATGGGCTTCACCTTCTACACGCACCCGGAGATCGAGTTCTACCTGTTCAAGACCGAGCCGTCGGCCCCCGGCGTGCTGCCGGAGCCGCTCGACGCTGGCGGCTACTTCGACCACACGGCCCGCGGCTCGGCCAACGACTTCCGCCGCGCCGCGATCCTCACGCTCGAATCGATGGGCATCTCCGTCGAGTTCTCCCACCACGAGGTCGGCCCCGGCCAGAACGAGATCGACCTCCGGTACGCCGACGCCCTGTCCACGGCGGACAACATCATGACGTTCCGCACGGTCGTCAGGGAGCTGGCGCTGGGCCAGGGCAACTGCGCCTCGTTCATGCCCAAGCCGATGGCGGACGAGCCGGGCTCCGGCATGCACACCCACATGTCGCTGTTCGAGGGCGACCGCAACGCCTTCTACGACGCCTCGGGGCCCTACCAGCTGTCGAAGACGGGCCGCCAGTTCATCGCCGGCCTGCTCCACTACGCGAAGGAGACGTGCGCGGTCACGAACCAGTACACGAACTCCTACAAGCGCCTGTGGGGCGGCAACGAGGCCCCCAGCTACGTGACGTGGGGCCACAACAACCGCTCGGCCCTGTTGCGCGTGCCGATGTACAAGCCCGGCAAACAGCAGGGCAGCCGCGTCGAGCACCGCGGCATCGACTCGGCCACGAACCCGTACCTGGCGTTCGCCGTCTCGCTCGCGGCCGGCCTCAAGGGCATCGAGGACGGCCTCGACCTGCCCGAGGAGTCGGAGGACGCGGTCTGGGCGCTCTCGGAGATGGAGCGCCGCGCGGCCGGCATCGAGCCGCTGCCCAATTCCCTGTCCCAGGCGTTGCACGCGATGGAGACGTCGGAGCTGGTCGCGGAGACGCTCGGCGAGCACGTCTTCAACTTCTTCCTCCGCAACAAGCGCGCGGAGTGGGCGGATTACCGCGCCCGCGTCACGCCGTTCGAGGTCGAGCGCTACCTGCTGGCCTGACGATGGCGCTGATCCAGGGGGAGGGGGCCGGGCGTCCGCCGGCGCGCGGCTCGGCCCGCACACCCACGCCCCGGGCCCGGCTCCGGCGGGCCGGGTTCGCCGACCCGGACCGTGCGGCCACGCTCGTGGAGGAGCTGCGCGGCAGCGGGTTCGACCTCGTGGGGCCGGGCGGCGCGGCCGGGCGGCTCGACGCCTTCGGCGCGGCCGCCGACCCGGACGCTGCGCTCCTTTCGCTGGTCCGCCTCGCGGAAACGCCCGATGCCGTGCCGTTCCTTGAGGAGTTCTTCGCCGACGATGGCGGTGCTCACCACGTGCGCTGTTCGCCTGGCGGCGAACCCGGCTCCCTCCCTGCGGGAGGTCCCGGCGGGGTGCCGTCCGGTGGCGCGCCGGACCTCGCTCGGCGATCACGCGCGGGCGATGGCGGGGCTCACTCGGGTGGGGGGTCCGAGGATGGCGGCGGCTGGGCCCGGCTTGTGGCGGTCCTGGGCGGGTCGGTGGCCCTCGGCGACCACCTGATCCGGCACCCCGAGCAGCTGGCCCGCGTCCTGCCCCTGCCGTCGGCCCCGATGCCGGTCGAGGCGGCCCGGCCCGTGGCGCCCCTGCCCTCCGTCCCCGCCCGCAATCCCCGAGCGTCAAGAGTTTTGGCTCCTAACAAGGCTCCTTCCCAGCCAAAAGTCATGACGCCGGAGACGAGCGCGGCGGAAGGGCCGGCATCGGACGCCGGCGGGGACCACCCGGCCAGCGGCGGGGACCACCCGGCTCCCGGCGGCGCGCCGGCGTGGGACGCCGCACCGATCGGCCGGACGCGGGCCGAGGTGTGCGCCGCCCTGCTCGCCGCGGTCGGCGCCGACCCGGCGGCGGACCAGCCGGCGGCATCGGACGGCGGTGCGGCCGCGGTCGACGCGCTGCGGGTCGCCTACCGTGCCAGGCTCATCGAGATCGCCGCGGCCGACCTGGCCGCGCCGGACCCGCTGGCCGTGTTCCCCGAGGTCGGGGCCGCGCTGGCCGACCTCGCGACGGGCACGCTGGAGGCGGCGCTCGCGGTGGCGCGGGCCCGGACCCCCGGGTCGGAG
>JAISIU010000071.1 GCA_031261885.1 Bifidobacteriaceae bacterium | reverse complement strand
ACGCGCGCCAACAGGTCCGTCGCCAGGTCGATGCGCGCGCCGTCCACCTGCCCGGCGTAGATCGTGACGTAGCCGGCCGGGTCCGCGACGAGGGATTCCACCTCGAACGGCGGGTCCTGCTTGGGCCCGCCGTGCTTGCCCTTCTGCCCCGGCACCACACGCCAATACCCGGACTCGGTGTGCCAGACGTCGCCGCGCGCGACGGGCCCGGCGGCCGGGCCCAGCCCGAAGGCGCTGCCCGGCTCGGCCTCCCCCGACTCTCCCCGTTCCGACGGCGACCCATCGGCGGGAGCCGGGGACCCGGCATCGGCGGCGTTCCGGGGCACGGCCAGCCACGTGGTTGACCGGTACGCCAGGTACGGCCCGCCATCGTGCGTGAAGGCGACCTCCTGGAGGACCCGGGCATGGGCGATCTCGTCGTGGTACCCGATGGTGCCTTCCCCGCGCCACGTGCCGACCAGCCAACTGAGCGGGTACAGCTCGGGGCCGAGGCCGGCCGGGATGTGAAAAGCCACTGGTGTCTCCATCGTGAGGAACGCGCCGATGCGCGGTTTAGCGGCGGAAAGCGCGCCACGCCATCACGGCCGCGAACGCGCCGAGCGCGACAAGAACCGCGAAACAAATCACGAAACCGGTCACGCCCATGGCCCACAGCCTAGCGGCCCGGCGGCTCTCAACTGGCGAGGGACATGACCCAGCACGGCACCGCGGCGACGGCCAGCGGCAGCGCCAGCCACGCCAGGTCCACGAGCGACCAGCGCGGCGCCGTGCGCCGCCGCACCACCGGGCTGAGCACCGCCATGACGCACCCGACGGCGAGCCCGATGAGGGCGCCGCCCCACCACGTCACACCCGCGTCGAAATCGCCGAGCCACCACAGGACGCGCCCGCCCAGCACCGAACCGCCCAGTCCGCCGATGGCGGCCAGCAACACGATCAGGCACCGCGCCACCCAGGCCGCCACCGCGGACCCGGCCAGCGTTTCGCCGAGAGCGCCGCCGCCGGCCGCCGTCAAGGCGATCCAGCAGACCGCCACCGCGACGCCGCCGATCAGCGCCAACACGACACCCACCGGGGCGTCCAACACCCACGGCCACAGGCTCAGCGCCACGACACCGGCCACGCCGGCCGACATCGCACCGGCCGAGACGACGAGGCCCGGACGCGGCGCGGGCCTGGCCATTTCACGGACGAAGACCACGAGGAAGCCGAGCGCCAGCACGCCGATCACGAGCGGCACGGCCACACTGTCGGGCGCCACGGCCGCCACGGCGACACCGGCCAAGCCGACCACGGCCAGCACGACGCCGGCGGACAAGCGGCCCGGCACCCGGGCCGCCCGGGGCCAGCCGGCAGCGAGGGCCACCACCGCGACGGCCACGACGCCGACCACGGGCGCGAGGTCGGTCCAGCTGGTTTGGAGCATGGGGCCGCGCCGCGTGGCCTCCCGCCACACGGCCGCGGCGGCCGGCAGGAACGCCGCCACCGCGCCGACGATGGCGCGCCACCAGCGGTGCATCGGGGCCTCCTTCGTGCGGCGTCGGGCGGAACAGACGTGGGATGGACTGTGGGCGGTGTCGGACCCGCCGGGCGGGTCGCATCGGCCAAAACCTCACATTACTGCCCCGCGCGCGCCGTTCTTCGCCGCGGCGGCCCGGCCGGCGCCGTGCGTCACCAGGCCGGGTGGACGGTACGGTTTATATGCGGCCGCGCGGCACGTCACATCACATCCCGTGCCCGATGACACCTGCCGGCGGCCCGGCCGGCCCCCGCCCGGGTGGGTGGCCGGTTACGTGGACGCAAGCGAACGGCGGGCTCGGCGAAGGAGTGGCGAGGCGTGGCGAACATCCTGCTGCTGACCCCCTCCCCGGGCACGCTGGACGCAGTCTTCCCCGTCCTCGACCTCCTCCCCCACCACGTCCAGGTCGCGGCACTGTCCCCGGCCGGCCTGACGCAGGCCCAGCCCCACGACATCGTCCTCTTGGACGCGCGCACGGATCTGGCGGCCGCCCGGCCGATGGCACGGCTCCTGGCCTCGACCGGTCTCACGTCGGGGCCGGCCGGGGACGGCGCCGACAGCGGCCCCGGCGGCACGCCGCTCGTCCTGCTGCTCACCGAGGGCGGCCTGCCCGCCCTGTCCGCCGACTGGGGCGCCGCCGATTTCATCGTCGATGGCGCCGGCCCCGCCGAGGTCGACGCGCGGCTCCGCGTCGCGCTGGCCCGCGCCGCCGCCCAGGCGGCCGCCCGGCCGGAGCCCGATCAGGCGATCGTGTCCGGCGACCTCGCCATCGACCCCGGCGCCTACACGGCCAGGCTGCGCGGACGGCTGCTGGACCTGACCTACAAGGAGTTCGAACTGCTGCGCTACCTCGCGGCCAACCCGAGCCACGTGTTCACGCGCGCCCAACTGCTGCAAGAGGTGTGGGGCTACGACTATTACGGCGGCACCCGCACCGTCGACGTCCACGTGCGGCGGCTCCGGGCCAAGCTCGGCCCCGAATACGAGTACCTGATCGCCACGGTCCGCAACGTCGGCTACCGGTTCACGCCCACGCGCGAGGCGTGACGCCCGCGTGACGCCCGCGTAACGCGCGCGTCCCACCGGCCCGGCGCAGGATCGGACCGCGCCCGCCTACTGCCCCAAGCGGCACCCGTCCCCACCGCCGTGGCAGGCCACCCGCCCTGATTTCCGGGCGGCCACACGGTTCGATAGGGTGGGCGTGGCGCCGGGCCGTTTGCAGCCCCGGGCTCCACCTTTAGCCGCTACGAGCGGCCTTGACGCCGACAGGCGCTGGGCGGTTCGGCGCCTCACCCCACCCCGTCTCCCCGCACTTCCCCGCCACTCCCCTGCCGCTCCCACACGCTCCGCCCGGGCGCGCCGGCCGCCGCCAGCGGCCACCATCCGGGCCGACACCCACCGCCAGTTGGCCGGTCCCGGCAGCAGGGCGTTAGGGTGAAACCGTTAGATCGTTCACCAGTGCTTACGGAGTCTGTTAATGCATTTCAGGTTGACGCCCCGTGATGACACCTTCTTCGACATGTTCACCACCTCCGCGCGGCATTTGGTGACAGGCACCGAAGCCCTTGACCTCATGCTGAACGAGGACCGCGAGGGCCAGGCGGAACTCGCGAAACAAATCCGCGACATCGAACACAGCGCGGATGATTCGACCCACGCCATCATCCGGCGCCTCAACTCGACGTTCGTCACGCCGTTCGACAGGGATGACATCTACGACCTGGCCTCGGGCCTCGACGACTGCATGGATTACATCGAAGAGGCGGCCGACCTCATCGTCCTGTACCGCATCGAGAAGATCCCGAAGAAGGTTTCCAAACAGGTCGCCATCCTGAAGACCGCGGCCGAGCTGACGGCCGAGGCGATGCCGAAGCTGCGCACGCTCGACGGCCTGGCCGACTACTGGATCGAGATCAACCGGCTCGAGAACCAGGCGGACCGCCTCCACCGGGCCCTCATCGCGTCGCTGTTCGAACACGAGGACAACGCCGTGAAACTGCTCAAAGTCAAGGAGTTGGTCGAGACCCTCGAAGCGGCCGCGGACGCTTTCGAGAACGTCGCCAACATGGTTGAGACGATCACCCTGAAAGAGTCCTGACTCCAGTGGAAATCACGCTCGCGATCCTCGTCATCGTCGTTTGCGTCGGCTTTGACTTCACGAACGGCTTCCACGATGCCGCCAACGCGATCGCCACGGCGGTGTCGACCAAGGCGCTGACCCCGCGCGCCGCGCTGACCCTGGCGGCGCTCGCCAACCTGGCCGGCGCCATGCTCGGCACGGCCGTGGCGGAGACGATCGCCAAACAGATCGTCAACCTCGACGCGCTGAACTCGCTCAAGATCGAACAGCTGACGATCGTGCTGGCCGCGCTGCTCGGCGGCGTGGCCTGGAACCTCATCACGTGGTGGAAGGGCCTGCCGTCCTCGAGCTCGCACGCGCTGATCGGCGGTCTGGCCGGCGCCGGCCTCGCGGCCATGTGCATCGGCTGGGGCGTCAAGGTCGAGTGGATGCACATCGTCGACAAGGTGCTGATCCCGATGGTGACATCACCCGCCATCGGGTTCGTGCTCGGCTTCTTCGTCATGGTCCTCGTGCTGTGGATCTTCCGCCACGCCCAGGCCCACCGCGCGCTGCGCCATTTCCGCATGGCGCAGCGTTTCTCCTCCGCCGCCATCGCGTTGGGCCACGGCCTCCAGGACGCGCAGAAGACCATGGGCGTCATGTTCATGGCGGCGCTCGCGATGAACTGGGTCCGGCCGGGCGAGGGCATCCCGTTCTGGATCAAGGCGCTCGCGGCCGCGGCGATCGCGCTCGGCACGTATTCGGGCGGTTTCCGCATCATGCGCACGCTGGGCCGCAAGATCATCGAGGTGGACCCGGCGCGCGGTTTCGTCACCGAATCGGTCGCGGCTTCGGTGCTGTACCTCATGGCGTTCGTGTTCCACGCACCCGTGTCCACGACCCACACGTTGACCTCGGCGCTCATGGGCGTTGGCGCCACCAAGCGGCTGTCCGCGGTGCGGTGGGGCATGGCGGGCAACATCGTCACGGCGTGGGTGCTGACGCTGCCCGCGGCGGCGGCAGTCGCGTTCGTGTGCTTCTTCGCCGTGCACGGCATCCTGGGGCTGTTCTAAGACTTTCGTGGCGGCGGCCGGCGGCGCCGGTTTTCGCTTTCGCTTGGCCGTGCCCGATGCCGTCGCTTCCGCCAGGTGGTTTTCCGTGCCCGATGCCGTCGCCCACCTGCCGTAGCCGCCCGGCCCAGTGTCGTTCTCCCGTTCCGCGGGCCGAGGCTCCAAGGTGGGACCGGTAGGCTGTGGGGCTATGCGCGCCACCTCGCCCCTCCGTGCCCGCGCCACCCGTGTGGTGGTGGGCATCGCGGCCTTGACCTGCGCCGGGGCGGTGCTCGCCGGGTGTGGTTCGGCCAGCACGGGCGCGTTCAATCGCAAGGCCTACTGCGACGCGATGCATGACGAGGTGGGCCAGATCCCGCGCGAGGAGTTGAACGCCGGGGACCCCCAGGCCATCCAGAAGGCCACGAAGATTTACAAGGACCTCCAGGCCAAGGCGCCGGCCAAGCTGGCCACGGATTGGAAGACGATCGTCGCCGGGGTCGGCACCATGGTGAAGGCCGCCAATGGCGAGATCCCGATCACGGGCGCTTCGCTGCCGTCCAGCCCCGAGGCGCAGGCCGCGATGACGCCCGCCTCGGCTCCGGCCGCGGCGACCACCCCCGCCGGCGCGGCCGCGAGCGGCACGGCGGGAACGGCATCGGCCTCCCCCAAACCGAGCGGCACGGCCAGCGTCAACGCGGACCGGTTCCGCGACGCCTACGCGCGCGTCTACCAGGACTACGAGGACCGCTGTACCAAGTACGAGACCTCCGACAAGTAAGCGCGGGCGGGCGTCAGATCCAGCGCTTGCGCTTGAACACGAGCCACACCGCGAACGACGCGACGACCATGACGCCCATCGCGGCGGGATAGGCCCAGGCCCAGTGCAACTCCGGCATGTGGGTGAAGTTCATGCCCCACACGCCCGTCAACAACGTTGGCACGAGCGCCACCGCCGCCCAGGCGGAGATGCGGCGCATTTGCTCGTTCTCCTCACCGTTCTGGATGGACAGCGCGCGCATCTCCTCGTTCTGCCGCTGGGAGGTGAGCGTCCCGTTGACGATGAGGATGTCGCGCAGCGAGGCGTGGGCCTGGTCGACGCGCTCGGCCAGCTGGACGATGTGGTCCTGGACGTCGCCCAAGTAGCTGGTCAGCCCTTCCGGCACACGGTAACGGGTGCCGTCCTCGATCAGGTCCCTGACGATCCGCCTCGTGGAGCGGATGGCGCGTTGGAAGTCCGCGACCTCCTGGCTCAGCTCGTAGATACGGCGCGAGACGCCCGTGGTCCCGGAGAAGACCTCGACCTCGATCTCTTCAATGTCCTGTTCCAGGCCCGTCGCGACCGGTGAGTAGGCGTCCACCACCGCGTCCGCGCAGGCGTACATCACGGCCTTCGGCCCGAGCGCCAGCAGGTCCGGGTCACCCTCGACCCGGCCGCGCACTCGGGCCAGGTCCGGGGCGTCGGCGTGGCGCAGTGTCACGGCGTAGCCGGGACCGATCACCACATGGATCTCACCGAACTGGACCTCTTCGGTGTCGTCGCGGTAGATGGCGGGCCGCAGCACGAGGAACAAGGTCTGTCCGTAGCGCTCCAGCTTGGGCCTGGGATTGGCCTGGGTTAGGTCTTCAACCAGCAGCTCGTGCCATCCGAAGGTCCGCGCGAGCGCTGCCACCTGCGTGGGGTCGGGCCGCACCAGACCCACCCAGGTCATGGTGGCCGTGGCCGTCGGGGCGCCACCCGGATGGCCGCCGATGCCGGACGGCGGGTTGGTCTGAGATGTGCCGGTGGGCGTGGGGTGGCGTGGTGAGAGGCTCGCGGGAGCGGGAAGGCCGGGTTCCAGGAAGGGCCGCTTGCGGCCCAGCTCCTCCAGCTCTTCGATCGACGCGGCCGTCTTTAGCCTGACACCGCCCTGGTGCGTGGCGGTGGTCATCAGCGTCGTGCTCATCACTTCACCCTCTTTCAGCATCCATCGAGGCCTCCTCGGCGCCGCGGTACCGGTGGTGACCGGCTGCTTCGGCGCGAAACGAGCGGCGCGGCCTCGGCCGCCGCCCGTCGAAGATCGCGACGCTACTCCCCACGCCCAGGCCGCACAACCCCGGCCGCTCTGGAGTACCCACCTACCGCCTCACGTCGGCGTCCGTCGCCACCAAGTCAGCATGGTTGCATGCATTACCGAACTCTCTTACACTCACATATGTAAACCATCGACTAGCGAACAGGATCACTTATGTCGGTCGTTCTCGCGGAGACTCCGCTGGCTACGCGGATCGCGGCCACCCCGGTCGAACGCGATCAGGCCACTCACCTACTCGACGCCGGCCGCTGCCGTCTTCGGCTCGTCACCGACGCCGGGGAGGAGGTGCCAACAGAGCTCACCAGCCTGGTCCAATCGGTCGTGGTCGCCGTCGCGGCGGGCCATCAAGTCTCGGTCGGCACACTTCCCGAAGAGATGACCACGACAATGGCGGCCAAACAACTTGCCGTCTCACGCCCCACCGTCATGCACCTCATCGAAAACGGCACGCTTCCCGCCCACATGGTGGGAACCCATCATCGGGTCAAGACCCGCGACGTCCTCGACCTGCGCCACGCCATGCTGGCCAAGCGCCGTGAGGCCTTCGACAAGCTGCGTCGTCTCGAAGACCAACTCGACCAGTTCTGACCGCGATGCCGCCCAATAGCCTGCCCGCGCCACTGACCATTTTCGTGGATGCGAATGTTCTGTTCTCCCGCACGCTCAGGGACTGGACCATCATGCTCAGCCTCGAAGACGGAGCACCGTTCAACCTCCATACCTCGGAAGACGTCCTGGCCGAGGTCTGCTACCGGTACCGCCGTAAACGCCCCACCGCTCCCGGCCGGCTCATTGCCGCGATCCGCTCAAGAATCGTTGATTCACTTGGCGGACTTGTCACCGACTACACGCCCGACCCATCAAATCGCCCGACTGACCTCAACGATCTTCACGTACACGCGGCCGCTTGCGTCTGCGCCGCCGACTTCGTCCTCACGGATGACCGCGCCTTCGAGACCTGGGCTCTCGCCCCTGGCTCTGACACCCCGTACCAGCCGATCCGCCCGGATCTCTTCTTCATGTGGATGCTCACATGTTTCCCCGGCATCGTCGTCTCGGTTTACGGCCAGCAGCTGGCGTATTGGGCCCAACGCGAGCCAGTTCCGGACCTGCCGGCCCGTCTCCGCCAGGCTGGCTGCCCCCGCTTCGCCACTCAGCTCAATCGGCTCAGCGCAACGCCGCAATAGCCCGCTGGGTCAGCGCATCCGCCTGCGCGTAGACGCCGTCGTCACACGTCACCCGCCACGTCTCACCTCCGTCAGACGTCTGCTGCCACGTCAACGCCACCAGCTGCCGTGCCACTGCCCGCGTCGCCGCTTTGCTATCTATCCGCGCCGCTCCCCATTCACGCTCAAGGACCCCCCGCAGCGCCATCTTTGCGGGCGACGTCTGCTTCTCCACTAAATACCTCGCCACCCGCAACGACGCCCGTGGGTTCCCTAACCCCGCCACGTGACAGAACACCGCCAGTCCGTCCGGAAACTCCAGGTCCCGCCGCCACAGCATCTCGCACGTCGCCCGTGCGCTCCACTCGTCCGTCCCTATCACGGTGTCAAACAACCCACTTCCCCCACTGCCCCCAGTGTCTCCACCGCTTCCCGCATCCTCATCCACGTCAGTCCCCAACGCCACAACCGCTTTCACGCCACCACAGGCCACTAGATCTCTTAGCACCCCAAGCAGCCGCCGCCGATCCGCAGCAAACTCCAGCTCATCGAATCCGTCCACCAAGATCACCAACTCTTTCGGATCATCACTGGCCACATTACTTTCCAGCAGCTTTTCCACACTCACCTTTAACAGGCCATAAGCTCGGTTCAGGGAAACCGGCTTACGGCTCCCTCCGACAGGCCGCTTAGACAACACTTTCGGAAGCGAACGAGATTTCTTCATTTCCCAATCCACTAAGCCGTATACGGAATCACGCACCTTGCCAGCTTCCCGATACATGTTCGGCTCCGTAAGTTTACGTCCACCCCACTTCCGCCTGAAACTAGGCTTGACGGCCGCAACAACCACAACAACCGCAACAACAATCTCCACAGCCAAGACAACAAGCCCAACCACAGGAACCGTCCGTTCCCAATCACTGGTCACCAAAAACCAAGTTGACTTAACCGCGTAACTAATTTTGATCCAATTTTTGCTCACTAGAGTCGTAAGAATTGCCCCGACAAGTAGCAGCAAAACAGACTGAACACTCCGACCCAACCGTGACAACCACGTCTTCCACACCCGTGAAACCAAGTAAGTCGACCAAGATTGTGGCGACAGGAAACTCTCAGCAAGCCGAACCGCTAAGTCCCTGACGAATTGCCTTACGGGCTCCCGATCACTTGTATGTATCTGAATCTGAATCACCGCGCAGCCGCCATTAGCCAATTCGCCACCTATGCAGCGCAAAGCGCTTGTCTTCCCCGAGCCGGCCACACCTCCTAGACCAAGCACGACTGCCCCCCACTCACGCAGCTCGCGCATTGCTTGCTTGCAAACGCATGTTAGACACAACTCTTCAGACGCGAGGTGGTTCCATACGATTTCACGCCTTGGCACCGGCACCGGCCCCGTGGCGCTCAAACAACCCCTAAACTCGCTGAGCACCACAGCCCTCAGTTCCCGACATAGCATTCTATTGTAAGCTTCGCGGGAGTGTTCATATTCCTGAAGTTCACGCTTTAACATCGGGATAGCAGCCCATCGCCTTCTATGCGTCAGCCATACTGCCCAACGAAAGAGAGAATAGCACATGACAATGTACGCAGAGGGAAAAATCAAACGTAGAGCTCTGAGCAGAATTAGCAGAAATTGCGCCCAGTGCACCGTTACGGCCGTATTGACATACGCTGTGATGATTCCCAAGATCAAGAAACAAGCAACTACGATTAGGCCAGAGACTATCGTGATCTTAGAATACCGCAGTTGCTGCTTCCGCCTCATCCGAGTCACGCCAGAGACGCCAAAGTCACTCTTGAGCATATCCGGCAATGTTAGGGCACACCGCAGACGAGGTGACTGCTGTTTCAGCTTCGTGACAGATCCTTGAAGAACTTCACCATGCACGGACGGGAGCAATCCGAACTTGCCGCGCCTAGTCAACACCTGCCTTACAGTCATATCCAACATGTACCACAGCGGAGCTTGCGCCCGTCCGGCCATTTTGTTCCTTTGTAAGAGATGCCAGCTTTTAGGGTCCTTGGAAATTCGCCAGATGAAGGGTACGGGGTCCACTGCGGCCTTGGTGCCGTCGATTTCTGGGGTGCCGTCTTCGCTGAGAGTTCCCCAATCGCCGTTGCCGCCGAGGGCGTCAGTCAGTTTTTTCGGGATAGTGGCAGCCCAGTCGGGAGGAACCGGGCCGCCATGGTCAGGGGCGTTCATGGTCTCAGATTAGCGCTAAGCCTTAACGCAGAGGCAGTTCTAACCGTCAGGCGGCGGCGGGGCGGTGGCGGCTGACGGCCACGATGCGGCCGGGGCGCAGCGCGCCGGAGCCCATCGCGACGTGGGCCACGAGGAACTCACCGGTTCTCAGGTACGGGTCCTCCGAGGGGATCTGCGTCAGTTCGCCAGCATTCGCGAGCGGCCA
>JAISIU010000045.1 GCA_031261885.1 Bifidobacteriaceae bacterium | reverse complement strand
GGCCTTGTTGCGGAGGCGGGCCTTCTCATTGGTGCGGATCCGCTTCATCTGCGACTTGATGTTTGCCACTGGTGGACTTTCTTTACTCGGGTGTGAGGCGCGCGGCGAACCGCCCGCCCCACAGTACGTGGGTTCTCAAAGGTTTCGGGGTGTGTGTTCGGGGAATCACCCTGGGGAGACCCGGGTGGCGCCGCGCCTGGGCGGCGCGCCATTCCCTGGAACGAGGCAGCCCGCTGGGAACGGGCCGCACACCAACTGACGATAATACCAGCGCGACCCCCGGAGGGGGAAGTCAGGTATGTGGGCGACCCGGGACGGGGCCATTGCCGCGGCGCCCCGTGGGCGGTTCCACCCGGGGGACGGGGAGCCACCCACGCCGGGTCGAACCGTTCCTGTGCGGTGGCTGAGAATCGAACCGGGGCGGCCACCGGACGCCGCAGCCGGACAGTGCCCGGGTGTTAGTCTCCAAGAGACGGGTTGCCGCGACTTGCCGCCTCGGTCATCCCTCAACTGCGCGTCGTGCGCGGCCGAGGCGCGACGCTTAGCAACCAGTCAACCAGTTCACCTTGATCACGAGCCCGCGCCGGCGGCCCCCCTTGTCGCCGCCGGCCGCAAGCGACCCGAATCACAATCGCCCCGTACCGTCCCGCCTCCGGGCCGCCGGCGTTCCGCGGGGCCACATGGAGATGTCCCACAGATGAATCACCCCAAATTCAAGGTGTGCGCCGCGCTGGCGGTCGCCACCACATTCGCGCTGGCCCCCATCGCGGCGACGGCCGCGAACGCCGCCCCACGCGGCGCGGCCGCCCAGGACCAGACCGGCTCCACGCAGATGCTGGTCTGCCACATCCAGCCCAAGGTCGTCGGCGACACCAAGCTGACGGACGACTACGAGAGCTATTCCTACCTGGCCGGCCACAGCTTCAAGGTGAAGCTGAAGGTCACCACGCACTCGAGCCGGTGCAACGGCACCGCCAAGATCTACGACGGCAAGAAGAAGCTCAAGACCCTCAAGGTCAAGCACGGCAAGTGGGCCACCTACAAGTTCAAGAACTCGCTCGCCGTCAAGAAGCACAAGATCAAGGTCGTGTACAAGTCCGCCCACTCCAGCGACAACGGCGCCAGCACCAAGTTCACGCTGTACAAGGTCAGCACCACGCCTGTGACGGCCACGCTGGCCCACACCACGGGCTCGCTGGCCTATCAGGGCAACTATTACGGCATCAACGCCTCCGTCACCTATACGGGCCCGATCGACTTCCCGGACTTCTACTCCTACCGCAGCACAAACCTGTCCGGGTGGGACAAGTCCGTCCCCGCCGTGTCCGCCAAGGCCGGCGAGGCCACCCGCACGTTCTCCGACACGATCAGCCCCTACCTCGACACGGAGGGCTCGGAGACGATCCCGGTCGGCACGAGCTTCACCGAGACCGTCAAGTTCTCACCCGAGGGCGAGCATGTCGGCGCCGTGTCCGCGCCCGTTCCCGTGACGGTCGCCCCGGACACCCTCAAGGTCGTGGTGTCCGGCGGTAACCCGGTGGCCGGCACGATCACCGCCGGCCGCTACCAGTTCGCGAGCACCGCCACGAGCGGCTGCTCGGTGGACGTCACCACGGGTGACAGCGACGCGTACTCGGACGCCCCGATGGGCGGCACCACCCTCGTCACGCTGATCCCCGGCCAATCCGTGAACTTCATGGGCTGCCTGGGCGGCCCGATCCCGGCCTGAGCCGCTCGGCCCGCACCGGAACCAACCGAAACGACCACCGGGCCGGCCCCACGGCCGCGCCCGATGCCGGCGGCCACCACCCAACCGGAAGGCGGCCGCCGGCATCGTCCACCCGTCCGTCCCCACTCCGTCCCCAGTTACCCACCCCACCCCCAACCGAAGAACGGGAGTCACCCATGCAACACACCAAGCAGTTGGTCGTGGCCGGCCTCGCGGCCGCCACCGCCCTCACGCTCGTGCCCGCGCTGGCCGCCACCGCGGCCCCGGCCGCCCCGGCCGCCGCGAGCGGCCAGACCGCCGCCGTCTTCTGCAACGCGACCTATAAGCCGGCCGGCAACCAGTACCTCTCGACGGGCAGCACCTATTCCTACGTGGCCGGCCAGAACTTCAAGCTCAAGTTCAAGGTCAAAACGAAGAACTCGCTCTGCTACGGCAAGGTCACGGTCTACGACGGCAAGAAGAAGCTCAAGGCCGTCAAAGTGAAGCACGCCTGGGCCACCTACAAGCTGCCCAGCAAGCTCGCGGCCAAGAAGCACAAGATCAAGATGGTCTACAAGCCGTCCGGGTCCCGCGCCAAGGGCTTCAGCGTCAAGGCCACGGTCTACAAGGTGAAGCTGCGTGCCTACACCGCGCCCGCCCAGGTGACCGGGTATGTCAACAACTTCGTCCAGATCCCGCTGTCCGTCGCGTACACGGGGCCGACCGCCACTCCGGCCGCCGCGGTGTACCTGGGCGCCCAGACCGATGCCAACGCGCTCGGTTCCGTGAATTTCCAGGGCGCCTCCGCCTCCGGAACGTACCGGGGCACGGCCCAGGTGCCGTTGTTCCTGAAGTCCGTCGCCGACGGCGGCACGTTCACGGCGGGCGGCACGGGCACCGCCCTGTTCGCGTTCTCGCCGCTGCACACCACCAAGTACGTCAAGACGATCTCGACCGCCGTCACGGCCCTCAACAACGTCCTGACCGTGACACCGGCCGGCGGCAACCCGGCCGCCGGCACGATCTCGCCCGGTAACTGGAAACTGACGGCGCCGACGGGTACCACCGGGGCCTGCGAGTGGGGCATCAACCGCGGCGGCCAGATCGTCACCGGTACGGTCGCGGCCGGCCAGACGGGGACCATCCCGGTCCAGTCACAGGACTCGAAGGTCGAGTTCATCAACTGCCTCGGCGGGCCCACGCTGTAAGCGGCGCCTTCCGCTCGAGGGGACCCGGCCGCCGGCGCCGTCCGGCGACCGGATCCCTTTCCCAACAGACGATGGCGGACAGCCGCCTTCTTTCGAGGAGGCGACCGTCCGCCATCGGACATTTCCCGGACGCTGTGCTCCCCGGGCACCGCCTCCCGGGCGCCGCACCGCCCGGCCTCGAGGACCGGACCGACTAGACTGGCCACGATCCGATGGCCCCGAGCTTCTACCAGAGCTTCCAGTGGAGATCCTCGCCCCCAGGCCTCTTGCCCCCAAGCGAACGCTGAGCCGAACGGAAAGGACTGAAAGTGAAGCTCCCCGGCATCCCGGTGGGCCCGCATGGTGTGGCGGGCGCCGGCCACCCCGGCGGCCCCGAGACGCGCGTCGACGTCTTCCTCGACTACATGTGCCCGTACTGCCAAAAATTCGAACGCGAGAACGGGCGCACGCTGCAACATCTGGTCGACGGCGGGCGCGCGCGGTGGATCATCCACCCGGTCGCCTTCCTCGACGACGCGTCGAACGGGACGCGCTACTCGAGCCGGTCCGCGGCCGCCGCCTACGCGGTCAGCCAGCTGGCCGGCACCCGGTTCGGGCAATTCCACAACGCCCTGTTCGCGGGCCAGCCGCACGAGGGCACGGACGGCCCGAGCGACGCCCGGATCGCGGCCGTGGCCGTCGAAGTCGGCGTGCCGGACGCACAGGCGGCCCAGCTGACCGACCCCCGTTACGTCACGGTGGCAGAGGCCTCGACCGCTAGTGCGGTCGAGTTCGGCGTCGACGGCACGCCCACGGTGCTCGTGTCCCGGCCGGGCGTCTCAAAGGTGTACTCGTGGGATGGCAGCACCTCGATCGTGCAGCTGGTCGACGCGCTGGCCCAGGCCGCGCCCGCCGCCACACGGATGGGAGCGGGCGCCCGGTGAGTCCATCCGTCAGAACGTCCGTCGCCCATCCCGAGCTCATCGCACCCGCCAAGACGCCGCCCGAGCGAATCCGGAACTTCTGCATCATCGCCCACATCGACCACGGCAAGTCGACCCTGGCGGACCGCATGCTGCAGGCCACCGGCACGGTCGACGCCCGCGAGATGCGCGACCAATACCTCGACCGCATGGACATCGA
>JAISIU010000194.1 GCA_031261885.1 Bifidobacteriaceae bacterium | reverse complement strand
GGCGTCGACCTCGCGATCGACCGGGGCTCGAAGGTGGCCGTGCTCGGGCTCAACGGGGCCGGCAAGACCACGCTGCTGAGGATCCTCGCGGGCCTGGAGGCGGCCGACACGGGCGAGGTGGTTCCCGGCCATGGCCTGAAGATCGGCTACTACGCCCAGGAGCATGAGACGCTCGACCCGGCCAAGACGGTTCTGGAGACGATGGCGGCCGCGGCCCCGGCGTTCGACGACACGGCGGTCCGCAACGTGCTGGGCTCGTTCCTGTTCTCGGGCGATGACGTGTCGAAGCCGGTCGCGGTGCTGTCCGGCGGTGAGAAGACACGCCTGGCGTTGGCGACACTCGTCGTCTCGGCCGCGAACGTGCTGCTGCTCGACGAGCCGACCAACAACCTCGACCCCGCGAGCCGTGGCAAGATCCTCGAGGCCCTGGCCGGTTTCAAGGGCGCGATCGTGCTGGTCAGTCACGACGCGGGCGCGGTCGAGGCGTTGCATCCGGACCGTGTGCTGCTGCTGCCGGACGGCGACGAGGACCTGTGGCGCGAGGACTATTTGGAGCTAGTCGAGCTCGCCTAGGGGAGGATGCCGCGGATCGCTCGAAGGAGTTGCGCGATCTGACGGTCATCCGGGACATGCACGTCGCGCACCCAAACAGGAGCTTCGTCTGGAACCAACAGGTCGCCAAGAGTGCGATTCGCCTGGCGTCCGTATGAGTAGCGATACCGATTGGCCAAGATGCACTGACTCCACCAGAGCTTCTGTGCAATGGGCATATGGGGATCCTTGGCTGTCAAGATCATTACGTCGCGTCCGCAGACGAAGGGCTCCGGTTGGACGAACGTGGCCAGGACGCTTCCGCCCAACGCCACTGTCAGTTCGCCGGTCGCGCCGGGTTGGGCATCCGTCAGAACGCGAGCGGTCACACCGTTGTTCTCGAGCGAACGGCTGACGAAATTGATACCGAGAGGTGGTTGAACCTTGGCCAGGCCGTTCAACTCGAGGGACTGGCCATAGCGCAGGCTGAACATGTCACTCAGCTTCTTCACCGTTGGTCTCCATTCCTGCCAGCTGGCGGAGTCGAAAGAGCGTGTACTCGAGTGCGGCGGCCTCGACGGCGTGTCGGTCGAGGCTCGAGTAATCGGTCTCCAGATAGGGCTCGGCGAGCCACTCATCATCCGGGCCGACACGCCGCATGACGGACTTGCCGGTCACGCAACGCCGGTTGATGAACGCGTCGACCCAGCGGTCGCGAATACTTTCCCACTGGTCGTTCTGGTCCACGCGTCCTTGATGCTTCGTTCTCACGAAGCCGTCGTCGTCCCATCGGGCGAACCAAGTCTTGCGGTCTGGTGTGGCGGCATGCGGACGGTGGGCGGTGAACACCATGGCACAGGGCGTGACTCCGACCGGGGCGAAGAGCTCCCGCGGCAGCGACATCACCGCTTCGAGCCGGTGCTCCACCAACAGAGCGGCCTTGCCGGCGTCGCGCACCGCGCAAGCCACTGGCACGATGGCAATGCCTCGGCCGCCGGGTTCGAGAGAGTCAAGCATGGCCCGGACGAAGTCGAGCTCGTGCTGCCCCTCGCCACGCTGGTGGTAAGGGGGATTGATTAGGCCAACGGTTGGCCGATGCTTAATGCTCACGGCTGGTGTGAGGTCGAAACAGTCGCCCAGATACAGGTTCGCTTTGCCATCTCCCCGCAAGAGCATGTTCGAGGCTGCCAGGGCGTACATGTTGGGCTGGCTTTCAATCCCAACTAGCCGGTCGCGCTTGACTTCGTCGCGTTCGGCCTCGGTGCGGCATTGATCCAGCATCCGAGCCATGGCGGAAATGAGGAACCCGCCGGTCCCACAGCAAATATCGAGGACGGTGTCGTCTTTGGTCACCTCCGCGAGGCGGCAAAAGAGATCGGTGATGTGGCGGGGGGTTAGCACGATGCCGAGGGACTTCTTGTCACCTCCCGTATATTTGAGGAACTCACCGTAAAAGGACCCCACCACGTCATAGTCACGATAGACGTCGATGAGCGGGTAGACCTTCGTGTCCAGTATGCGGATCAACTGGAACAGGGGGCCCCGCGGGAACTTTGGGGTCGGTTTGCTGAGCTCAGGGTGAACTTCTATCGACGAGTACGGCTGAGTAATGTTCTCAACTTTCGTCTGTGGAAGGCGGGCATGGGCGAGCTGGCTGGTGATGGCCCGGAACCAGCCCTCCTGCAGCTCGTCAGCGGCATATTGGCTGTAGCTGGCCCTAAACGGCTTGTCCATGAGGGCGATCAGGGTGCCGGCCACGAGGAGGGGCTTCTCGGATTCGGTGAGCTTGGCGTAGTCCCGCATGAAGCTGTGCATGGAGCGGGACAGTACGAGGAGGTCTTCGATGCGGGCGCGTTCAACCTCCGGATCGAAGTTGACGGCCTCGACATAGTCGCCCCAGGGCACCAACCGGTCAAGGGGACGTTCCGAGCGCGCGGCCGTGAGCTCGCGCGGGGCCGCCGCACCCTTGGGCCAGAGATACGTCGAGACCCGTAGCGTGCGGGGGTCCGTCCCCGACACTGCGATCGCCACCGTCTGGAACTCGCGCGAGAGGTGCTGGGCATACCAGAGCACCCCGTCGCAGGCGAACCGAACGGGGTCGGACGCGCGCGCCGGGCCGCGGTGATCCTTCACGGACGCCTTGCATTCGATGACGACGACTACGTCGGGGTCGTGCGGGTTCGTGACGATAAACTCCGGCTCGCCGCGCTCGCCCGTGCCACGCTTGGATGCGTTCGCCAAGAGGCGGCGGACCGGTGCGATGGCGGAACGTTGTTCCTCGAACACGATCGGGGCCGCCACATTGCCGAGCCGCGCCATCTGGTCGCGGACGATCCCCTCGGTTATGCGCTCGTTCAACACGTCCTCAAACTTAACCGGGCCCGGGCCCGGGGTCGGGGAGCCATCCGGGCGTGGCGGTGCGCCACGCCGTCGGGAACTCCAGTCCAACTCGCGCATTGGTCCTCCTGTCAGGTCAGCGATTGACGTCGCCCGAACGATAACGCCTACCACTGACAGAAAGTCCGGGTCAGCGAAATTGATCGTCCCGACCATCGGTACGGTCCGCTTCGGCCCCCTAAGCGGCACACCGAGAGAAGGCGTCTAGAGCGCGCCGAGCTCGTCCGGCGCGCTGGGCACGGGGAACGGCTCGCGTTCCACGAGGAAGCCGCGGTCCCAGCTCAGGAACCCCTCGAGGTCATCGACGTGGGCGTCGCAGGCCAGCCAGACCTTCCGATAGTCGGGGGCGTGCAGTTTCGGGTTGTTCCACTTCAGGGCCCACGATGGCGTGGCGTGGCAGCCGCGGGCGGAACAGACCGGTTCGGCCGGACCGGGGCGCGCGGCGTCCGGCCCGGCGGGCACGGTGATTGGTGGGAGACGCACAAAAAGTACCGTACGTCATCGTGCGCGGTTCACCGCCACCGTCCCGGGGGTGGCGGCTACCCTGGTTTGGTTCCGTTCCTTGACGCCGCGGCGTCTCACCCAAGGAGTGTCCGATGACGATTCCCACACCCAACGTTCCCGAGTCCCCGAGGACCGTGCTCGTCACGGGCGGCGGGCGCGGCATCGGCCGGGTCATCGCGGACCGGTTCGAGGCGCTCGGCGACAAGGTGGCGGTGCTCGACCTGGAGCCGCCCGAACCGCACGGCCACATGCTGTCGGTCGGCGCCGACGTGTCGGATCCAGATTCGGTGAACGCCGCGTTCGACCAGGTGGAGGCCGTGCTCGGCCCCGTGGAGGTGCTGATCGCGAACGCCGGGATCATCCGCGACGGGCTGATGATCCGCATGAGCGACAAGGACTTCGGCGCGGTCATGCGCGTCAACCTCGGCGGGGCGTTCTACTGCGCGCGCCGGGCCGCGCGCGGCATGTTGAAGCTGAAGCGGGGCCGCATCGTGTTCACGGGCTCGGTGGTCGGGCTGTACGGCGGCAACGGGCAGGTCAACTACTCGTCCTCAAAGGCCGGGCTGGTCGGGTTGGCCCGGTCCATCACGCGCGAGCTGGGGTCCAGGCACATCACGGCCAACGTCGTGGCGCCGGGCTTCAGCCAGACGAAGATGCCGGAGACGCTCAAACCCGAGACCCAGGCCCAGTACCTGGAAGCCCTCCCGGCGCACTACTTCGGCACGGTCGAGGACGTGGCGGCGGCCGTCGAGTTCCTGGCCAGCCCCGGCGCGGCCTACATCTC
>JAISIU010000019.1 GCA_031261885.1 Bifidobacteriaceae bacterium | reverse complement strand
CGCGGGCCACGGCGCGCTGCGTGAGGCGGTTGCGCAGACGCAGCTCGAATGGGGAGTTGGCGAGCGCCGTCTCGGACAGGTCACGGGCGTGCGGGATGAAGAACTGGCGGCGTTGCCTCGGAGGACCGCTCGCGGATGGCGGATCTGGCTGGAAGGATCGGGCCGTGAACAGGAAGTCAAGCGAACCAACCTGATCCAGCGCATCGCGCAGCGCCTCGAAAGCGTAGATCGAGAACGTGGCCGCTGCCACACGCAGGTGCGAACCCGGCTTCAGCTCGGCTTTGAGGTCATCGCCCAACAGTCGATTGACGTTGTCGATCAGTTCCAAGGCGGGCTGCTTTCCGATAGGCGGCGGTGCGGGCGGCGTGGCCGGAGCCCCGGCCCGCCTTTGCCATGCTAACGGCCCTGCGCTGGAAGTGTGTGCGGGCGCCTGAAGACAGTTGAAGGCCCGGATGATCATGAGCAACTCGCCCCAATATTGCTCCTGGCCATCCGGGCCGTTCAGTAAGTAAGACGTTCCACTGGCCCAGATGGTTCCCGCCAGCTCCGACTAATCTTTCAGGCGGGTCCGCGCCGGCGGCCAATACCGGGCAGTCGCCACGGTTCCAGGTGGCCGCGGGTGGCGGTCAGTGCTGGACCGCGCCGTGTGCGCTGGACAAATTTACGAAATTTACGAAGTTTACGAAATTTACAGTAATTTATGGTGCCGCGCGATAGGGTCGAGCCGTGACGACCAACCCGTTCAAGCCGATGTCCGGCGCCGTGCCGCCGCTGCTGGTGGGGCGCGAGGCGGCGCTAGCGGAGCTTGCCGACTCCTTTGACAACGGCCCCGGCGCCCCGGCGCGCCTCGCGCTGTTCACGGGGGCGCGCGGCGTCGGCAAGACCGTCATGCTGACGGAGACCGAGCTGCTGGCTCGCCGTCGCGGTTGGGCCACGGTGGCCGGGACTGCGAACAAGGGTTTGATCGGTGAGCTCGTGGCCGCGATTGGTGCTGCGGCGACAGATTTTCCGCGTAAGAAGAAGCGCGCCTCGCGGGTCCGGGGTGTCACGCTGCCGTCCGTTCTTGGGGTTGGCGGTGGTGGAATCGAGCTGGCCGGACCGGCGGCCGAGACGCCGGTTGGGAGCTTCCGGGCCGCGATGAACCAGCTGCTTGACTTGGTTGAACCCGCTGGCGTCGGCGTGCTCGTGACGGTCGACGAGGTGCACGGCGTCGCCCGTGACGACCTGCGTCAGGTGGCGATCGACTTCCAGCACCTGGTGCGGGATGGTCGCAATGTCGCGCTCGCGCTGGCGGGACTGCCGGCCGCGATCACGGACCTGCTGAACGACCACGTGCTCACGTTCCTGAGGCGGGCCGTGCCGTTCCACCTGGGCCGTTTGGACACGGGTGACGTGGCCGCCGCGCTGCGCGCCACGATCGAAGATGGTGGTCGTGGCGTCAGTGATGAGGCGCTGGCGCTCATGACCGATGCGGTGGCGGGATATCCGTTCATGTTGCAGCTGGTGGGGTATTACACGTGGCGGCAGGCCACCGGCGAAGAGATTGACGTGGCCGCGGCAGAGGGTGGCATCCCGATCGCCCGGGACCGGCTCGGCTCCGCCGTGCTGGCGACAGCTCTGGCGGACGTGTCGCCGACGGACCGGGCCTACGTTTCGGCCATGGCTCAGGACGAGGGCCCGTCCCGCACTGGCGAGATCGCGGACCGGCTGGGCTTTACCGCTGCCCGCGCCGGTCAGCACCGAGCCCGGCTCATCGCCGCCGGCATCATCGAACCGGCAGGCCACGGCCTGGTCGACCTCTCGCTGCCGTTCCTCCGCGCCTACGCCCGCGCCCACCTGAACGGCCCCCAGCTCACCCCGTGATCTGGGCGAAAGGCGCCCCAAGACAGTCGAAGGCCCGGATGATCATGAGCAACTCGCCCCAATATTGCTCCTGGCCATCCGGGCCGTTCAGTAAGTAAGACGTTCCACTGGCCCAGATGGTTCCCGGGTGCGGTGTGTAACTTCTGGCTGGTTGTGTTCGCGGCCGCGGGGCGGGTAAGTCACGGTCGTTCGGGAACGACGATGCGGTCGAACATGGTGACGAGCAGCGACCTGTCTCCGTTTTCGGCTGCCGCGGCGCATGCACGATCGTTTTCTTCGCCCACGACCTGGGTCCAGTCGACGGCGTACCCGGCATCGTGGGCGACGCGCGACCAGAACACGCGTTGCGTGCGTCCGTTCCCCTCTCGGAATGGGTGGATGTAGTTGAGCTGGTCATAGAAGTAGGCGAAGCGACTGACGAACGCCGTACGGTCCAAACCGCTTAACCCTTGCTCACCACTCAGCTCCGCGAACACGAAACCAGCGGCCCGCTCGATGAAGCCGACGGGTAAGAAGAACTGTGCGCCCTCATGGTGCTTCTTGATGTCGACGGTGCGCAGGTCACCGGCCCAGTCGTAGACACCGCGAAACAGATGCCGGTGGATTCGACGTAGCTCTATCAGGTCGTTCGTCCGGGGGATGCCGGCCGTCGGCAACTCCAGCTCGTTCGCGAACACTGCCTGCGGCTCAAGGCGGCATAGCTCCTCGGAGGAACGCGCACCGAGCAAGTTGCGGAGGTCGCCGACCGCTGGGTCGAAGTAAGGATCTCGCACGGTCACTGAGCTGGTGCGACGATGCCGTAGCGTTGCCGGATCTGCGCGGCGGCGGTTCGAGCGGAGGCGGTACCGACAACGTAGCGGTCGGCGATCCGCCGCGAGTCCTCGGAGACCTCGAGATGCTCGAGCGCCTCATTCGCGACCGCCTGGTCGACGTGCCACTGCCGATCAGCTGTGACCGAGCGGGTCCGCTGGACCGTCATCGAGCACCTCCTCACGGGATCGAACCTGCCTACAAGTTTAGTGGCGCGTCACCCGATGCGCCCGCACAGGGCGAAGAGATGCCCCAAGACAGTTGAAGGCCCGGATGATCATGAGCAACTCGCCCCAATATTGCTCTTGGCCATCCGGGCCGTTCAGTAAGTAAGACGTTCCACTGGCCCAGATGGTTCCCGGCAGTTCCAACTAATTTTCAGGCCGGGTTCGAGGCAGCGGCCGTGGCCGCCTCACGCCGAGTGCGTCAGCGTGACCCCGGCCTGGGCCATCTGGGCGCGGGCGGCCGCGCCCGTCTCGGGGCTGACCGGCTCGGTCAGGTCCTGGAACACCGTGGTGGCCAGCCCGGCGCGAACGGCGTCGAGCGCCGTGGCCGCGACACAGTGCGACTCGGCGAGCCCCACCACGTCGACGGCGGTGATGTGCCGGGCGGTGAGGATGTCCGCCAGGGGAGTGCCGTCATCGGACACCCCTTCGAAACCCGAGTAGGCGGCCGCGTGCTGGCCCTTCTTCACGGCCACGTCCGCGCCGAGGCCGGCCAGCGCCGGGTGCAGCTCCGCGTTCGGGGTGCCGGCCACGCCGTGCGGCGGCCACGTGTCGACGACGTCCGGGTGCTCGGAGAAGTGATCGCCGGGGTCGATGTGCCAGTCCTGCGTGGTCACCACGAGGTCGTAGCGGTCGCGGTGGGCGGCGGCGTAGGCCGCGATGCGTTCGGCGACGGCGTTGCCGCCATCGACACCCAGCTC
>JAISIU010000343.1 GCA_031261885.1 Bifidobacteriaceae bacterium | reverse complement strand
GGACGATGGCGCGGCTAGGCTCGAACCATGGACGTCACCTCCCAGATGGTTCCCGGCCAAGAAGGCGGCCCGGCCGCCTATGAGAGCCCGTGGGGCACCCTGTCGCGGCTCGACCAGCGGCCCGCCAAGCCACACCACCGCGGCCGTGTCTGGGCGATCGCGGCGGCGGCCGTCGCACTGTTGGCGGGCGGCGGCATCGCCGTGGCCGGCGCGCAGGCGGACGGCACGAACACGCCGGCTGGCGCCGCCGAGACCTTCCTCGACGCCGCCACGACGTTCGACCAGGCCCAGACCATGGCCCAGATCGCCCCGTCCGAGAAGACGCTGCTGGCCGGACCCGCCAAGGAACTGGCCGCCATCGGCCGCGCCAAGGCGGACGGCCGAGAGACCCAGCTGCTGACCACGTGGCAGCGTGTCACGGACACGATGACGGTGACGCTGCGGGACATCGAGACCCAGACCACCACGCTCGTGCCCGGTGTCGCGAAGGTGGACCTGACGGGCGGCAGCGTGACGCTCCAGGCGCGCGACGGCCAGGGGACCGCCGCCCAATCCGCCTGGCAGTCGCTGATCTCCCAGGCGGAGGCGCTCGCGGGCCGCTCCGGTTCGGGTTCGGGCGCGGGTTCGCTGCTGTCCCGGCTCACGAACATCGAGGCCAAACCCGTGACGGTCAGCGTGACCGCGCTGCGGCTCGCGCTCGGCGAGGACCTGTACACGGTCACGGTCAAGGAGGCCGGCCGCTGGTACGCCTCGCCGCTCATGACGCTGGCCCAGGCCGCGTTCCAGCAGCAGGGCGTCGCCTCTTCCGCGCTGCACGCCCCGATCGCCGCCTCCCAGCGCACCCGATACACGACGGCCGCCGAGGCCGTCCAGGGCTATGGCGGCGCTGTCCAGGCGTTCCTGAAGGACGGCGACGCGGAGGCGCTCGCGGCCGCGCTGCCGACCGCCGAGGCCCGCGTGGTGTCGGTCTACGGCCCGGCCCTCGTGAACGCCGCGGGCGGGGCCGCGGCCATCCAAAAGGCCGTGTCCGGCGCTGACGCCCATCCCGCGCTGGCCGCCCGCCTGAAGGCGGTCGAGGGCTTTTCCACGACGGTCGGCGACGCCCGCGGCTACGCGGTCTCGCCCACGGCCAGCGCGCTGGCGGAACTCGTCGCCTCGCTCGGCTGATCGGGACACTGGCCCGCACGGGCCGATGCGAGGTCTCAGCGCGTGACCGTGGCGTGCGCCGCCACTGTTTTCGCGCTCACGTATTTCCGGCTCAGCCCGCTCGTGAAACGCGCCGTGACACGGCCGCGTTTGAACCCGGCCGGCGCCGCCACCGTCATCGTCCCCTTGTTGGAGGCGCTGAGCCTGACCCGCCTGACGCCGGCGTGCCCGAACCGAACTTCGACGGTACCGGTGGGACGCCCGTAGGAGGCCACGGCCACGTGGACGCGCACGGCCCGGCCGGTCCGGGTCGCCCACACGTCCACGGCGGGCACGATCTTTCCGGCCTTGACGGCCCGGGCCCGGACCGCCACGGCGGCCGTGCCGCGCCTGACCAGGGTGACGGACGCGGACAGCTTCTTTCCGACATCGGCCTTTTTCACGAGCCGTTTGACGCCGGAGGCGCCGCGCACGGCTTTGCCGGCCCGGTACCAGGTGACGGTCGCCTTCCACCCCTTCGGCACACCGCGCACACGGACGACCCGGCCGTTGACGGTGGTCGTTTGCGTCAACGTCAGGCCACCCGGCTCGACCGCGCCGAGAGCGGCCCGGTGACAGGCGTAGCCGGTTGGGGAGGTGATGACCGTGATGACGAAGAGTGGATCGCCGCTCTCGGCGGTCACGGGAGCGAAGCGCGGCCCGGTGTCGAACACGGTCTGGCCGTCGGTCCAGTAATAGGTCATGGTCGCGCCCGCCCCGCGCCCGGCCGGCAGGGTCGTCTCGGCGACCACGGTGCGCCCGACGCGGACCTGGCCCGCGACGCGCGTGGTGGCGTCGGCCAAGGCGAGGTTCACCCCGCCGGTGAAGGCGTAGCGCGGCATGACCTGAAGATCCGTGGCCTGCTCCGCCCGGACGGTGGTCAGCGTGATGTCGGTGCGGGTGCTGGCGTCGGCGTTGCTCGTGAACGTCGCGACCGCCATATAGGCGTGCGGCGGCAAGCCGCCGCAGACGATCGTGGGCTGACCGGCCCTGGCCTGACATTGGTAGGTGGCGCCCCCGCCGGTGGCGGCGGTGAGCGTGACTTTGGTGTCATAGGCGGCGTTGCCCGGGATGGCGACGGCCCCGGCCTCCTCGGTCAGCGCGATCGGCCCGGCTTCCACGGTGCCGCCGGCCGCGCGGATCAGGTCGGGCCGGACGGCCGCCAGGACCGGTGTCGGGCTGGTCAGGCCGCCGACGAACGTGTTGGCGTAGTAGAGGGATTTGGCGGAGATCGCGTACAGGTCGCCGGAGTCGACCTCAATGGAGTAGCGGCCCGTGGCCGGGTCGACGGGGACGGTCTGGGCGGTGCCCCCATCCCAGGAGTCGCGGCCGTCGGCCAGCTGGTCGGCCTCTCCGGCCCAGGCCTGCACCGTGACCGCGGACACCAGCGCGTCGCCGAGCTGCACACGGCCCTGGATCGTGGTGTGGGCCGGGACACTCATCGCGATGTCACCCGCCTGGACCGTCGACGCCTCGGCCCGCACCGCGTGGGGGGCGAGCGCGGACCAGGCCGGCCAGCGGGCCGTCTCGCCGCCGGTCCACGTGGTGGCGTAAACACCGTCGAGGCTCGTCGCGTAACAGATCCACAGGCCGCCGGATGGGACGGCCACCGTGTACCGGCCCGTGTCGGGGTTGACGCCGCCCACCACGTGCGCGGTCTCGTCCCAGCGGTTGCCCTGGAGCGTGTCCTCGTTGACGCGGTAGGCCCAAACGGCGACGTTGGCGAGGTCACCGGGCGCGGTCACACGGCCGGCGAGTGTCGTGATGCCGGTGGGGTCGGCGTGGACGGAGGCAGTGACGACCAGGTTGTCGCTGACGAGCGCGAGGCCCAGGGCAGCAGCGGCGAGCAGGGCTGTGACGGGCGTGCGACGGCGCCTGGTCATGGCGTGCCTTTCCTTACAGAGGACCAAGGGCGGTGCTGGGGCACGGCGGGCAGGGGGCAGGGAGCCGGCCGGGGGAGGCAACAGGGGCACAGGGGAACGATGACGGAACTCGTCAAGGCCAAACGATATACCAACCCGTCCCCATCCTCTAGACGCCCCGCTCAACACGGTATTGGTGCCGGGGACAGGCGCCGTCGCGCCGTGCCCCGTAGCGGAGCGGAGGAAACGCGGCCATTGAGCATGGCGGAGAAGCAAAAGGTCCACTGTGGTGGACACAGTGGACCCAGCTTCGTAGCGGGGAGAGGAACCGGCGGTGGTGTTGTTGTGGTTGTGGTGTCGTCGCGCCGTGCCCCGTAGCGGAGCGGAGGAAACGCGGCCATTGAGCATTGCGGAGAAGCAAAAGGTCCACTGTGGTGGACACAGTGGACCCAGCTTCGTAGCGGGGAGAGGATTTGAACCTCCGACCTCCGG
>JAISIU010000328.1 GCA_031261885.1 Bifidobacteriaceae bacterium | reverse complement strand
GTCATCATGCCGACCACGGCGCCGATCAGCCGCGGCGGCAGGTTGTCGACCACGTACCAGCCGTGGTCCTCGAGGACGCCGGCCGCCGCCGTGCGGCCCGCGCCGGACAGGCCCGTGATGACGAGGATTTCGCGCGGCCTCGCGGCCTGTTCGGTGACCGCGGCGCCAGAATCCTCCATGCGTCCCAGTCTTTCACGCCTGGGCGAGCGTCGCGTGAATGGTTTTCGCGAGGGCCGGCCCGATGCCCTTGACCTCGGCCAGCTGTTCTTCGGTGGCGGCCCGGATCTTCTTCAACGAGCCGAAGTGCTTCATCAGGTCGGCGCCGCGGGCCGGCCCGAGGCCCGGCACCGCGTCGAGCGCGGAGGCCGTCATCGACTTGGCGCGCCGCTGGCGGTGGTACGTGATCGCGAACCGGTGGGCCTCGTCGCGGACGCGTTGCAGCAGGTAGAGACCCTGCGAGGCGCGCGGCAGGATCACGGGGAAGTCCTCCCCCGGCAGCCACACCTCCTCGAGGCGTTTGGCGAGCCCGGCCAGCGCGACGTTCTCGACGCCGAGGGCCGCCAGGGCCCGCGCCGCGGCGTTGACCTGCGGCAGCCCGCCGTCCACGACGACGAGGTTCGGCCGGTAGTGGAAGCTCTTCGCCTTCTTGCGGTCCGCGGCCGGCCCGCCGGCCGCCTCGTCCCCGTCCCGCACCTCGCCGGCCAGCACGACGCCGCCGGCGCCCGGCTCCCCGCCGGCCCGGCCGCCCTCCGCGCGCCCCGAACCGGTGGCGGCCTCCGGCTCGACGAAGCTCTCACCCGTCGAGGCGTCGCCCGTCTGGAGCAGGCGCGCGAACCGGCGCGTCAGCACCTCGTCCATCGCGGCCGTGTCGTCGCGGGCCCCGGTGCCGTCCTCGCCCCGGATCCGGAAGCGCCGGTACTCCGCCTTGCGGGCCAGCCCGTCCTCGAACACGACCATCGAGGCGACCTGGTTCGTGCCCTGCGTGTGGGAGATGTCGTAAGACTCGATGCGCAGCGGCGCCTCGTCGAGGCCGAGGTAGTCCTGCAGCTCGCGCAGCGCCTGCGACCGGGTCGTCAGGTCCCCGGAGCGGCGCGACTTGTGCAGTTTCAACGCCTGCTGGGCGTTCTTCAGCACCGTGTCCTGGATCGCCTTCTTGGCCCCGCGCTGCGGCACGCGCAGCGAGACGCGCCCGCCGCGCTTCGCCTCCAACCAGGCCTCGACATCGGCCGCTCCGGCCGGCAGCGCGGGCACGAGCACCTCGCCCGGCACCTCGGAGGCGGCTTCGCCGTAGACGGTCTCGAGCAGCTGTTCGACGAGACCGGCGTCGCCGATGTCCTCGACCTTCTCGACCACCCAGCCGCGCTGGCCGCGCACGCGCCCGTCGCGCACGAAGAACACCTGGGCGGCGGCCTCCAGCTCGTCGCCGGCCAGCGCGAAAACGTCGGCGTCCGTCCCGCCCGGCAGCACGATCGCGTTCCGCTCGACGACGCGTTCGAGCGCGGCCGCGTCGTCGCGCAACCGGGCGGCCCGCTCGTAGTCCTCGGCCGCGGCCGCCTCCCGCATCTCGGCCCGGACCCTTCTCAGGAACCGTTGGGTGTCGCCGGCCAGGAACGCGCACAGGTCCTCGGCCAGCCCCCGGTGGTCCGCCTCGGAGATGCGTCCCACGCACGGCGCCGAGCACTTGTCGATGTAGCCGAGCAGGCACGGCCGCCCGGCCCGGCCCGACCGCTGGAACACGCCGCGCGAACAGGTGCGGATCGGGAAGACGCGCAGCAGCTGGTCGAGCGTGTCGCGGATGGCCCAGGCGTGCGCGAACGGGCCGAAGTACCGGTTGCCGGGCTTCTTGGCCCCGCGCATCACCATGGCCCTCGGGTAGGTCTCCGCCAGCGTGACCGCGAGGTACGGGTAGGTTTTGTCGTCGCGGTACTTGATGTTGAAACGCGGCTCGAACTGTTTGATCCACGTGTATTCGAGCGCGAACGCCTCGGCGTCCGTCTGCACCACGGTCCACTCGAGCGAGTGGGCCGTCGCGACCATCTGGCGCGTGCGCGGGTGCAGCCGGGACGGATCCTGAAAGTAGTTCGTCAGCCGGTTTCTGAGATTCTTGGCCTTGCCGACGTAGATGACGCGGCCCTCGGCGTCGCGCCACCGGTACACGCCCGGGTCGGTCGGGATCTCGCCCGTTTTGGGCCGGAAATCCGGCCGCCCGTCCGCTCCGTTCGTCACGCTGACAGTCTAGAGAACCGACGATGCCGGGCGGTCGCCACGTGAGGTGACCGCCCGGCATCGTGCGCGGTTCAGTTGGGAAACGAGGTCAGCCGACGCGGATCGGGCCGGAGCCGCAGCCGCTGAAGCTGAACTGGCTGTCGGTCGGCAGGATCGTCACCGTCTGCGTGGAGCGGTACTGCTGGTAGGGGAGGCGGTCCGCCGCGTACCCGTCCGAGTCCTTCGGCCCCCACACCTCATAGGTGCACGTGCCGCCCGGGCCGAGGTTCAGCTGGTAGGTGCCGGGATGAATCTTGCCGTTCGTGAGATTGCCGTCGGCCGCGACGTCGAATTGGCTCGGCAGCACGGTCATCGTCGTGGTCCTGAAGCCCGCGATCGCCTCGGGATTCCCGTCCGGGCTGAAGCCGAGAAGCATCTGGTAGGTCTGCCCCACGGTGTCGTGGTTGGAGGTGTCCCTGAGCCAGTACTGCGCCGTGCCCGTGTAGGTGCCCTTCTTGGTCGAGGCCGTCGCGAACGCGAACGAGTCGTCGTAGGTCCAGGCCGCCTCCTTGTTGTAGGCGTCCCAGTACTGGAACACCTTCGCGTCCGTGACCTGGCCCGTGTACGACACGGGCACGGTGAGCGGCGTGTAGTTGTCGTCGTACACCACGTAATTGGGCGCCAAATTGCCGAAGGCGCTCAGCTTCGACTTGTACAGCGTGATCTTGTTCGTGGTGCCCTGCGAGCCCTTGTGCGACGGCCGGTAGACCATCTTGATCTTGTGCTTGCCGACGGACAGTTTGCCGGTCATCTTGTAGACGGTGGAGCTGCGCTTCTTGACCTTGACGGACTTGAGCTTCTTCTTGCCGTTGTAGACCGTCACCTTGCCGGTGCAGTAGGACTTGTGCGACCACGTGTCGAGCTTGAACTTCAGCTTGAAGCTCTTGCCGGCCAGGTAGGAAGAGACATCGGTGCCCGTGGCCAGTCCGGCGTCGCCGACGGGGGTCACGGTGAGCGTGCAGAAATGGACCGCGGCGGTGGAGCCTTGGCTGCCGGCGGGATTGGCCTGGGCCGGCATGGCCGCGACGGTGATGCCGACCGTGGCGACGAGGGCGCCCGCGAGGGCGGCGCAGAGGGGCAATCTGCGCTTCATGGGATTCTCCGATTCCGCGCGCGGCGGCACGGTCCAGCATTGGGCGGGCGGACCACGCGCTGTGTGTTGGGGCGGGCCCCGGTGACCAATGAGGGGACAGGGGACCTTTAACCTGCTCACGCTAACACGCCGGGCCCGCCCGGCCCACCGTCCGCGCCGATCACACCGGCTGGCCCCACCCCCGGCGCGGCCAAGCGGTCCGTGACGGGGCGCACGAAGTCGCGTGCCCGGCATCGTGCGCCGCCCAACCGTTCCGAACCGGCCGCTGCCGGCCGGTCACCTCGCGTGGTGACCGGCCGGCATCGGCTGTGCCATCAGGCGGCCGAGCGGCCGCGGGCGTCAGCGTCCGACGACGCTGAACCGCGCCTGTGCCGCGGCGACGGGCGCGACCTTCTCGTTGCCGAGGAAGTGGGCCGTCACGCTGTGCCGGCCG
>JAISIU010000310.1 GCA_031261885.1 Bifidobacteriaceae bacterium | reverse complement strand
CCGTCCAAACCGGCCGGCGTGGCCCGGCGGCTCATCGACTCGAGCCTCGCCCGGCGGCACGGCTGGAACCCCGGCACTTCCCTCAAGGACGGCCTGGCCCGGACAGTCGCGGCCTACCGCCGGCGCGGCCTGCCGCTCGCACCGGGCGAAACCAATCGCGACGACAACCAAGGAGATACGCGACAACCATGACCAACGACCCCACCCCGGCCGCCTACCCGCTCGCCACCCCGAGCTGGGACGAGAAAGAAAAAAGCGCGATCAAACGTGTCGTGGACTCCGGCCGGTTCACGATGGGGCCCGAGGTCGCCCGGTACGAGGCGGCCTTCGCCCGGCAGTTCGGCGCCCGGCACGCCGTCATGGTCAACTCGGGCTCGTCCGCGAACCTGCTGGCCGTGGCCGCGGCGGTCATCGATCCCCGGTTCGACCTCGCGGCCGGAGACGAGGTGATCGTCCCCGCCGTCTCGTGGGCCACCACGTACTATCCGCTCAGCCAGTACGGGCTCACGCCACGGTTCGTCGACATCGATCCCGAGACGCTGAACCTCGACATCGACCAGGTCGCGGCCGCCATCGGGCCGAAGACCAAAGCCGTGTTCGCGGTGAACCTGCTCGGCAACCCCGTGGACTACGAGCGGCTGTGCCCGCTCGCGGAGGACGCCGGGCTGATCGTCCTGGAGGACAACTGCGAATCGATGGGCGCCACCCTTGGCGGCAAGCACACCGGAACGTTCGGTCTCATGGGAACGTTCTCCTCGTTCTTCTCCCATCACATCTCGACCATGGAGGGCGGCGTCATCGCAACCGATGACGACCAGCTCGACCAGGAGCTCAGGAGCCTCAGATCGCACGGTTGGACGCGCGGCCTGCCGGACGACAACTACGTGTACCCCAAGACGGGCGACGACTTCGAGGACCTGTTCCGGTTCGTCCTGCCCGGTTACAACGTGCGCCCGCTCGAACTGGAGGGCGCGATCGGCACCGAACAGCTTGCCAAACTGCCCGGCTTCATCGCCCAACGCCGCCAGAACGCACGGCACTTCCAGGACGCCTTCGCCGGCCTGGCCGACGTCCGGCTGCAACGCGAGACCGGCACCTCGAGCTGGTTCGGGTTCGCGATGGTCTTCACGGGGCGCCTGGCGGGCCGGCGGCGGGACGTGGTCGCGGCGCTCAAGACAGCCGGGATCGAATCACGCCCGATCGTCGCGGGCAACTTCGCGCGCAACCCGGTGATGCAATACCTGAAGGCCGTCGTCCCCCAGGACCTGCCGGCCGCCGACCAAATCCACCGGGACGGCCTGTTCGTCGGCAACGACCACCGCGACCTGACCGTCCAGATCGACCGGTTGGCGGAGCTGATCGGCGCGCTGTGAGGCGGTGCGGCGCCGCCGCCCGCTAAAGTCACCAGTGAAACATGCCGCTGCCCCCACAGCGGTGCCCCAGGACCCATCGTCAAACTCGACAACGCGAGGAACCCCAAGACCTGTGACCAGCCCTTCTGCGCCGAGCGCCGCGCCGTACGTCGTGATCCCGGCGCACAACGAGCGCGAAGCGCTGCCCGGCGTGATCCACGAGGTCAGGACCGCCCAGCCGGGGGCCGAAATCGTCGTCGTCGACGACGGTTCCACCGACGGCACGGCGGGGCTCGCCAGGCGGCACGGAGCCGACCACGTCATCGTCCTGCCGTACAACTCCGGCGTCGGCGCGGCACTGCGCGCCGGGCTGCTGTACGCACGCCGCCGCGGCGCGCGCGCGGTGGTCCAGTGCGACGCCGACGGTCAACACCCCGCCAACGCGATCGCTGAGCTCGTGGCCGGGCTCGGGGCGGCCGACATCGTGATCGGCGCCCGGTTCACGCCCGGCACCAGGTACCGCGCCCGCGGGCCGCGCGCCCTCGCCATGCGCCTGCTCGCCGCGATCATGTCGCGGCTGCACCGGACCAAGCTGACGGACGCGACAAGCGGTTTCAGGGCCTTCGGCCCCAGGGCCATCGCGGTCTTGTCCCGGGAGCTGCCGGCCCAGTACCTCGGCGACACCATCGAGGCGCTCACGATCGCCAAACGCGCCCGGTTGGCGGTCCGGCAAGTGCCGGTTCAGATGCGGGAACGGCAGGGAGGCCAAGCCTCGAGCGGGCCGTTCCAGTCGGCGCTCTACCTGGTGCGCAGCGGCGCCATCGTCTGCCTGTCGATCCTCCGGCTGGTCGGTGCGCGGCTGGCCCGACGGCACGGCCGCGGCCGTGGGGCCGGGTGGACCGGGGAGGAGGCTGCCGAATGAGCGCGCTCACGGTGACCGGCATCGTCGTCGCGGTGCTCGCGGCCGTGTGGATCCTCGTCCTCGTGGCCCGGCGCAAGCTGGACGTCCGGTACGCGGCCGTGTGGACCATCGTCGGGATCCTGCTGATCGTGGCCGCGGTGTGGCCGGGTCTCGCCGCCGGCGTGTCCCGGCTGCTCGGCTTCGCGGTCCCGGCCAACCTGATCCTGTCCGTCGGCTTCCTCGTGCTGCTGGCCGCCTCGATCCAGACGTCCGTGCAGCTCACGCGCATGGAGCACCACATGCAGCGGCTCGCCGAGGAACTGGCCATCCTGAAGACCGAAGTCCGGGAGGCCAGCGGCGAGAACGGCCGGCCGGGAGAAGGCCAGCGCCAAGGACCGGCCGATGCCGCATAAGGGTAAGGCGGGCGCCCTGCGGGCGAGGATCGCGGACGTCGGGTCCGTGGGGGTGGCCGGCATCATCATCGCGATCACGGGGTTCGTCATCATCGCCGGGCTCGCGAAGGTGCTGGACCCGACGCTCAACGCAGAGTTCATGGTGTTCTGGTCGGTCCTGTTCTGGGCGTTCGGCGCGATGAACGGCATCCAGTTCGAGACCGTCCGGGCCGTGAAAGCGGGCCGCGTGGCCGATGCCGGGCAGCTGGACGGCGGCCGCGGGGGGCGCCGGGCGCGCGCCGAGACCGTGAACGGGCGGGGCGCGCCCGTTCTCACGGTCGTATCGGTGTGGACGGCGGGGGTCGGCGTGCTGCTCGCGGCCACGTCACCGCTGTGGGGGCGGGCGGTGTTCCAGGACCAGCCGACGCTTTCCGGCATCGTCGTGGCAGTCGGCGTCGCGGGGTTCACGCTCTACAGCGGGCTCGTGGGCGTCGCCAACGGGAACGGCCACTGGCGAGCCGGCGCCGTGCTGTCCTCCCTGGAGGCACTGTTCCGGCTCATCGCGATCGCCGCGGTGACCCTCGTGGTCTGGCACCTGGGCGGGCGCCTGCTGCTGCCGATCAAGGCGGCCGCCTCGGTCGGCGCGAT
>JAISIU010000298.1 GCA_031261885.1 Bifidobacteriaceae bacterium | reverse complement strand
GTCTCGGTCCTGACGGGGATGTTCTGCAGGTTCGGGTCCGCGGAGCTGAGCCGTCCCGTCGCGGCGACGGTCTGCTGGAACGTCGTGTGGATGCGGGCGTCGTCGCCGACGGTCCGCTTCAGCCCCTGGACGGCCTGCAACCGTTGGATGTGGTCGCGGTGCTCCAACAGGTGAATGAGGAACGGATGCTCGGTCCGGGCGGCGAGCTCGGCCAGCGACTCGGCGTCCGTCGAGTAGCCCGTCTTGGTGCGCCGGACCGGTTTCATGCCGAGCTGTCCGAACAGGATCTCCTGGAGCTGTTTGGGGGAGGACAGGTTCACGTCGTCGCGTCCGATGGCGTCCCTCGCCGCGCGCGCGGCGTCCTCGACTTTCGCTTCCAGGTGGGATTCGAGGGCGTCGAGCCGGTCGGTGTCGACGGCGATGCCGGCGTCCTCCATGCGCGCCAGGATCGGCATGATCGGCAGTTCCAGCCCGCTCAGCAGCTTGCTCTGTCCGCGCTCGGCCAGCAGCGCCTCGAGCTTGGTGGCGAGCCGGGCGGTCGCGACGGCCGCCCGCGCCTCCGCCTCGGCCGCGCGGTCCTCGCCGCCGGCCCCACCCAGGTCGAGCGTCCCCTGGGCCGCTCCGTCATCGGCGTCGATCCCGTTCCCGAGGAAGCGCCTGGACAGGTCGTCGAGGTCGTAGCCGCGCTGGTCGGGGAAACACAGGTAGGCGGCCAGCGTGATGTCGGCGCCCCCGCCCTCGGCGACGCCCTTGAGCTCCAGGCCGCGGCCGCGCAGCTCATGCCAGGCGGCCTTCGCGTCGAACACCGCCTTCGGCCGTTCGGGGTCTCCAAGCCAGGCGGCCAGCGCCGCCTCGTCCCGAGGCCCGATCTCGGCCAGGTCCACGTGGACGGCCGCGCCGCCCGCGGCCCCGAGGGTCAGCGTCCGGGCGTCGCCCTGCCCGCGGTCGATCCGCCCGGCCACGGCCACGCCGAGCCGGGGACGTTCCCCGCCGCCGCCCGCCGCGCCGGCCGCGCCGCCGGCATCGTGCGCCGCGATCCACACCCCCAGGGCGCCCGGCTCCACCGTCTCCAATTCCACCGGGCCCGCCCCCACGCTGGCGACCACCGCGCCGGCCGGGCCACCCGTCCCCGGGGCGCCGGCATCGCCCACGGGCCACGTCCCCGGCTGGAACAACCGGCCGCGCAGCTGCGCGAACTCGAGCGTGTCGAACGTGTGGTGGACGGCCGCGCGGTCGAGCGGCCCGAGCGCCAGGTCGGCCGGCCCGAGCGGCAGCGCCAAGTCCCGGACCGGCGTGCCCATGCGGCGGTTCAGCCGCACCTGGTCGATGGAGGCGCGCAGGTTCTCGCCGGTCTTGCCCTTGATCTCCTGGGCGTGCGCCAAAAGCTCCTCGAGGCCGCCGTACTGGTTCAGGTACTGGGCGGCCTTCTTCGGGCCGATCAGCGGCACGCCCGGCAGGTTGTCGGACTGCTCGCCGACCAGCGCGGCCATGTCCGGGTAGTGCGCCGGGTCGACGCCGTACTTCGCGGCCACGGCCTCGGGCGTCATGCGGTCCAGCTGCGAGACGCCGCGCCTCGGGAACAGCACGGTGACGCGGTCGTCGATCAGCTGGTAGGTGTCGCGGTCGCCGGAGCAGACCAGGACCTCCATGCCGGCCGCGCGGCCCTGGGCCGTCCACGTCGCGAGGATGTCGTCGGCCTCGTAATCCGGCATTTGGGTGTAGCGGATGCCGAGCGAGTCGAGGACCTCCTGGATCAGCGGCACCTGCCCGATGAACTCCTCGGGCGTCTCCCCGCGCGTCCCCTTGTACTCGGGATAGATCCGGGTGCGGAACGTGGTGCGCGAGACGTCGAAGGCGACGCCCACGTGCGTGGGCCGCTCGTTCTTCAGCAGGGAGATCAGCATCGACGTGAACCCGAACACCGCGCCCACGGGTTGCCCGGTGGCGGTGGAGATGTCCGAGCCCTGGAAGGCGTAGAAGGCGCGGAACGCCATCGAGTGCCCGTCGATCAGGAGCAGGCGGGCAGTGGGATCGGTTTCGGCGTCATGGCTCACCCACCCAGCCTATGGGCACGATGCCGGATGGTTCCGTTTTGGGTAAAAGGTGACCTTCCGACATCGGGCGCGTCGCGATATTTTCACCGCTTTCCCACGTGAATGGCGGCGACCACTCACCGGGGCTGTCTAGTATCGGAAGCGACAAAGTCATCCCGGCGAAAGGTGTGGGACCCCAAGTGCGTATCGGTGTTTTGACTGGCGGCGGCGACTGCCCGGGCCTGAACGCGGCGATCCGGGCCGTCGTGAAGCGGGCCGAACTGGAGTACGGGGACTCGATCCTCGGGTTCAAGAACGGCTGGAAGGGCGCGGCCGAGGGTGACCTCATGCCGCTGTCGCGCGCCACGATGCGCAACATGCTGCCCCAGGGCGGCACGATCCTCGGCACGGCCCGCTTCCACCCCTCGACCAAGGACGGCAGCCTCGACCAGGTGCTGCGTACCATGGAGGCGGAGCACGTCGAGGCCATGGTCTGCATCGGCGGCGACGGCACGCTGAAGGCCGCGAACCGCGTGGCCGAGGCCGGTATCAAAATGGTCGGCATCCCGAAGACGATCGACAACGACGTGGTCGGCACCGAGCTGTCCATCGGGTTCGACACGGCGGTCTCGATCGCGACCGAGGCGATCGACCGCCTCCACACCACCGCCGAGTCGCACAACCGCGTCATGGTCGTCGAGGTCATGGGCCACCACGCGGGCTGGATCGCGATCGAATCCGGGATCGCGGGCGGCGCCGAGGTGGTCCTGACGCCCGAGCGGCCGTTCGATATCGACGAGATCTGCGAGGCGCTCAAGCACCGCCACCGTTCGCACGCCAACTACTCGATCATCGTGGTCGCTGAGGGCGCCGAGCCGGCCGAGGGCACGAGCATGGAGTACAAGACGCAGTACTCGGTGAACGGCTCGATCGTGCCGGGGTCGATCTCCGAGGCGCTGGGCCGCGAGATCGCGGACCGGACCGGGTTCGAGACCCGCGTCACCGTGCTGGGCCACGTCCAGCGCGGCGGCACGCCGACGGCCGCGGACCGGATCCTCGGCTCGCGCTTCGGCGTGGCCGCCGTCGACGCGATCCACTCGGGCCACACGGGCGTCATCACGGCGTTGCAGCAGGAGAAGGTCGTGCTCGTCCCGATCGACGAGATCGCCGGCAAGCTCAAGACCGTGCCCGAGGAACTGATCCAGACCGCGCAGGCGCTGGCCTGAGCCTGGCGGTTCCCTCCGGTTGGGCCCCGGTTTGGAGTCTGGTCGGGTACCGGCTGGCGGAGAGGGTGCCGCCCGGGGCGGCGCCGGCATCGGCCGCGGTTGGTCACGGGTGGGTAACGCTTGGGCCTGCTGCCAGCGACGGAGTATTTCGCGCACGCGATGTGCGGTAGGCTAATCGAGCGTGTCGCGCGGACGGAACCGTCGCGCATCGTCGAGGCCTCCTCAATCCTGAAGAACCCCGGTGGTGCGGGTGCGCCCGCTGACGGCACGCGGTAACTGTCCACCCACTATTCAGCGTGACGCCGGTATCGGAGCCCATCCTTAATGTCAACACCCAATTCCAATCCGCCGTCGGACCAGGCCTCGGACAAGACCGAAGAGGTCGCGGTCAACGACATCGGCAGCGGCGAAGAGCTGCTGGCCGCCATTGACGGCACTATCAAATACTTCAACGACGGAGACATGGTCGAAGGCACCGTGGTCAAAGTCGACCATGACGAGGTTCTCCTCGACATCGGCTACAAGACCGAGGGCGTCATCCCCTCGCGCGAGCTGTCCATCAAGCACGACATCGATCCGTCGGATGTCGTCTCGGTCGGCGAGAAGATCGAAGCGCTCGTTCTCCAGAAGGAGGACAAGGAAGGGCGTCTGATCCTCTCCAAGAAGCGCGCCCAGTACGAGCGCGCTTGGGGCAACATCGAGAAGGTGAAGGAAGAGGACGGCGTCGTCACCGGCACCGTCATCGAGGTCGTCAAGGGCGGCCTGATCGTGGACATCGGTCTGCGCGGCTTCCTGCCGGCCTCCCTCGTCGAGATGCGGCGCGTCCGCGACCTCCAGCCGTACGTCGGCCGCGAGCTCGAGGCGAAGATCATCGAGCTGGACAAGAACCGCAACAACGTGGTCCTGTCGCGCCGCGCCTGGCTGGAGCAGACCCAGTCCGAGGTGCGCTCCACGTTCCTCAAGCAGCTGGCCCCCGGCCAGGTGCGCAGCGGCGTGGTCTCCTCGATCGTCAACTTCGGCGCTTTCGTCGACCTGGGCGGCGTGGACGGCCTCGTGCACGTCTCCGAACTGTCCTGGAAGCACATCGACCACCCGAGCGAGGTCGTCGAGGTGGGCCAGGAGGTCACGGTCGAGGTCCTGTCCGTCGAGATGGACCGCGAGCGCGTCTCGCTGTCCCTCAAGGCCACCCAGGAAGACCCGTGGCAGCTGTTCGCCCGCACCCACGCCATCGGCCAGGTCGTGCCCGGCAAGGTCACCAAGCTCGTGCCGTTCGGCGCGTTCGTGTCCGTCGAAGACGGCATCGAGGGCCTCGTCCACATCTCCGAGCTGGCCCAGCGCCACGTCGACGTGCCCGAACAGATCGTGCAGGTCGGCGAGGAGATCTACGTCAAGGTCATCGACATCGACCTCGACCGGCGCCGCATCTCGCTGTCCCTCAAGCAGGCCAACGAGGGCGTGGACCCGGACGGCGACGAGTCGACGTTCGACCCGGCGCTCTACGGCATGCCGACCGAGTACGACGAGGAAGGCAACTACAAGTACCCCGAGGGCTTCGACGCCGAATCCGGCGAGTGGCTCGAAGGCTACGACACGCAGCGCGAGGCATGGGAGCAGTCCTACGCCGAGGCGCACGCCCGTTGGGAGGCCCACAAGGCGCAGGTCGCCAAGGCCATCGAGGCGGACAGCCAGCCGCGCGGCGGCTCGGGCTCCGGTGCCTCGCACGGCGGCTCCCATGGCGGCAACGGCGGCGGCACGCTGGCCTCGGACGAGGCGCTGGCCGCGCTGCGCGAGAAACTGACCAGCAACTGAGCGCTTATGCGCACCAGATAAGGCACATGCGAATGCGCCGAATCGCTTTGACAGGCGGGCTGGCAGCCGGGAAATCCTCGGTTGCCGCCCGCCTGCGGCGTCTCGGGGTGCCCGTCGTGGACTCCGACGCCCTGGCGCGGGCCGTGGTGGCGCCGGGCACGCCCGGCCTGGCCGCCGTGGCGCGGGAGTTCGGGCCCGGCGTGCTGCGCCGGCGGGAGGACGGTGCGCGTGATGCGGTTGGCGGGTCGGCCGGGTCGCTTGGCCGGGCGTCCGATGCCGGGCGGTCCGGTGCGGCGGGCCGTGGCGGTGACGCTGGGGCCGGGCCGGAATGGGAACTGGACCGGGCGGCGCTTGCGGCGATCGTGTTCTCCGACCGGGCGGCGCGGCTGCGCTTGGAGGCGATCACCCACCCGCTGATCCGGGCCGCGGGGGACCAGATCGAGGCCAGCGCGCGGGCGGCCGGCGCGGCCGCCTGCGTCCACGACATCCCGCTGTTCGTCGAGACCGGGGCGCGGGGGGACTGGGACCTGGTCGTGACCGTCTCGGCGCCCGAGGAGCTGAGACTGCGGCGGGCCGTGACGGGCCGCGGCTGGAGCGAACAGGACGCGCGCGGGCGGCTGGCGGCCCAGGCCACGGACGCCGAGCGAGAGGCCGTCGCGGACATCGTGCTCGATGGGGCCGGGACTGTGGCGGCGCTAGAGGCGCAGGTGGACGCGCTGGTGGCGCGCTACGACCTGGTCTGATTCGCCGGGGACGGCGCGGTGGTGCGCCGCGGTGCGTTTGGGTGAGGCCCGGCATCGGCCGCGGGAGAAGCGTCGGCGGCGTGGTGGAGCCGTGAAAGTCCCGTGGTGATCTGCTCGGCGGTCCGCTGGCGGCCCCGCGACGCCGCTTCAATGGGAGACATGATCCCCTCAAAGAATCCGCGCTCCGCGTCCCATAACCCTGCCGTCAGTCAAGGCGATGGTGGTCTTGGCCCGAGCCGCTGGCGTCATTTGACCGCGGTGGCCGTCGGCGTCGGTTTGGTCGCGTGCGGTGTGGCCGGTTGCGGCACTCCGGCCCGCACGGCGCGCCCGAGCGCAGTGTCCCAGAGCGATGGGTCCGGAACACTCCGCAGCGCCTCGGCAGCTGGCTCTCTCGATACCAAAGGTCCGGCCGCCGCCAAGACGGCCCTGACGGTGCGCGCGTCGGATGGTTTCGACGTCCTGGCCGGAGGACCGGCGGGCGAGGTGTGGACCGGCTGGGTAGTGGAGAACGAACAAGCCGAAGACGGGTGGGTCGCGCGATACGACCCGGCGAAACCGGCATCGCCGGCCGACCTCACGATCGACGGGCTCGGCGAACCCGGTGGCCTCGTGTTCGACGCCGGAGGCGCCGCCTGGCTGGCCGACGACGCGGGGGACACGGTGACCGAGTACCCGGCCGGCGCGCTGGCGGGCGGCAGCGTGAGCGACAAAGCCGGAACGGTGAAGGTCACCGACCTCATGGGGGCCAGCCTGCCGGCATTCGACGGGCGGGGGAACCTTTGGTTGGGCGGCTCGGACGACGACACCGGCTGGATCGACGAGATCGGCCGGGACCGGCTGGCGGGCGGCCCGGTGTCGGCCGGCAAGAGCGACATCAGGATCAAAGGTTTGTTGATTCCGGTCGCGCTGGCCTTCGACCACGCGGGTGACCTGTGGGCGATCGACAGCAGCACCGTGCTACGTTTCCCGGCCGCGAGCCTGCCCGGACCCGGCGGGGCGGCCATCAAGGAAAGCGCCGCGGCGAAACTGAACGGCGTTGGCGCGCTCAAAGAACCCGTCGGATTGGTGGCCGACGCCTCCGGTGACATCTGGGTGGGAGACGCGGGCCCCAAGGACGGTCCGAGCAGTCTCGTTGAATTCGCCCACGGCACAACGGCGAGCACTCGCCGTGTCACGCTACCGGACTCCTGCGGGCTGAACTCCGTAGCGACGGACCCGGCGGGTGGCCTGTGGCTGGGCTGTTACAGGAGCGGTGCCGCCACGGTGCTACACCTGACGGCCGCCATGCTGACCCGATCAACAGTGGGCGCGGCGGATGCTGCCCAGGCTTTCACGCTGCCCGACCTCACGGCGCCGCGCGGGGTCGCGGCCGCGCCAACCGGGAACGTCTGGGTGGCCGACGCGAAGGCCGGGGCGCGCGAGTTCTCACCAGCGGGCGGGATGGTCGCGCGGATCGACGGAGTCAAGTCCGATGCCGTCGCCGTCGACCCGACGGACGGTGCGGTTTGGTTGGCGAATGACCTGGGAAGCGACGCGTCCGCCGGTGCGTCTCGCGGGACGTCTGACGGCGGAGGAACCGTCGTGGAGTTTCCGGCGAGTGCCTTCAAGTCCGGTGTGGCCGAGGCCGATGACGCGGTCGCCTCCTATCGCGTGGCGGGCCTGTCCGCGTTGGCCGTGGACGCCCAGGGCGACCTGTGGCTCGGCCAGGACCAGACCGACCAGACGACGGGCCAGGTGCTCGAACTGTCGAAGTCCGCGCTGGCCGAGTCGAGGCACACCCTTCCCACCGCCGAGGTGACGATCACGGGCTTCACGGAGCCCACCGCGATCGCCGTGACGCGCGAGGGCACGGTCTGGGTGACGGATGGGGCGATCGGCGGTCACGGCGGGAGGCTCACCGAATACACGGCGGCGACGTTGTCCGACGTCGCCGCCAGTACCGAAGGAGCCGATGGTTTGACGAACGACCTAGCCGTTCCGAACGCCGCCGCCGTCGACGCCGCCGGGCACGTGTGGACCGACGCCAGCGACGGCGGCGGCACGCTGCTCGAGCGCGACCCTTCACACCTGTCCGATCAGGCGCCGTTGGCGGCCCTGGCCGGGCCGGGGGAGCCGGCCGGCCTGGCAGTCGACGTGGCTGCTGGGGCGAAGACCAGCCTGTGGGTCACGAACCCGGCCGGCCTGAACCTGATCACCCTTGGCTGAGCGGGGATGCTGGTGCGCACGGTAGCGGCGGTAAACAACACTTTCGGCCAAAAGTGTTGATATTCTGGAGTGGTGATCACACTTTCCGTACCTCCCGTCGGGTACGAACAGCACACATGGGTGGTCGACGCGTCCTCGGGCCTGGCGAGCCGAGCGCGGCGTGCCAGCGGATCGGGGCCGTACCGCAGCACTGTCCCGGCCCAACTGGCATCGTGGCGCGAGCGAATCCCGGCGGATCTCGCCGCGGATGCCGAGGAAGCGGTCTGGGCCCTGGGCCGTTTCGACGCCTTCGCCCAGGCCAAACTCGGGACGGGCGGACAGATGCTCGGGCCGATGAGCGCCGTGTTGCTCAGGACCGAATCAACCTCAAGCTCCCAGATCGAGAATCTGACGGTTGGCGCCAGGCAGCTCGCGCTCGCGGAACTCGGCCGACGTGCCAGCACGAACGCGGACATCGTGCTCGGAAACGTTCATGCGATGGTCGAAGCGCTGCGCGCCTCGGACCGGCTTGACGAAGCCGCCATCCTGGAGATGCACCGGACGCTTATGGCGCCTGGGGCCCCGGGAGCATTGCCCCCGGAGCAAGCGGGCCGCTACCGCGCTGAGCTCGTGTGGGTGGGCACGAGCGGGCTCAGCCCGCGCGGCGCGAGCCACGTCGCGCCGCAGCCAGAGCTCGTGGCCCCGGCCATGGCCGATCTCGTGGCCTTCATGGCACGGGAGGATCTCCCGGTGCTGGTCCAGGCCGCCATCGCCCACGCCCAGTTCGAGACCATCCATCCGTTCGCCGACGGGAATGGCCGGATCGGCCGGGCATTGGTCCACGCGCTGCTGAGGAGCAAAGGTGTGCTGGCAGCAGTCGCGGCGCCTCTTTCGGCCGGCCTCCTGACCGACACTGAACGGTACTTCGACGCGTTGACGGCCTATCGGACCGGGGACGCAGGCCCGATCGTCGCCCAGTTCGCGGCCGCCGGACGCTTCGCCGCCCGCTCCGGGACGCGGCTCGTCGAGGACCTGGTCGGCGAATTGGACGCTGCCCGCGACAACCTGCGCGGGATCCGACCGCAGGCCGCGGTCTGGCGCGTCCTGCCGCATTTGGTGGCCCAGCCCGTCATCGACGTCCAGTACCTGGTCCGCGAGCTGGGGCTCGGCGCCATGGCGGCGGCGCGTGCGCTCGCGACGATGGCGGAGCGCGGCGTCATCGTCGAACGTTCCGGCGGGGGCCGGGGCCGGGTGTGGCAGCACTCAGGCATCCTCGCGATCCTCGATGGCTACGCGGCTGGGTTGCGCCGGCGGTGACAG
>JAISIU010000278.1 GCA_031261885.1 Bifidobacteriaceae bacterium | reverse complement strand
CCGCCCGCTGGGACGGCACGTCGAGCAGGCGGCCGGCCCGCTGGCGGTCCAGCGCGGCGGCGACGAGCCCGCGGAACAGCGGGTGCGCGGCCGTGGGCCGCGACTTGAACTCGGGGTGGGCCTGCGTGCCCACGTAGAACGGGTGCAGCGAACGGTCCAGCTCCACGAACTCGACGAGCCCGCCGTCCGGCGACGTCCCGGAGATCCGCATGCCGGCGGCCTCGAGGCGGTCGCGGTAGGCGTTGTTGACCTCGTAGCGGTGGCGGTGGCGTTCGGCGACGTCGAGCGTGCCGTACAGGTCCGCGACCAGCGAGTGCGGCACGAGCTTGGCCGGGTAGGAGCCGAGCCGCATCGTGTGGCCCATGTCGCCCTCGCCGGCCACGATGGCGCGTTGTTCCTCCATCGTCGCGACCACGGGGTCCGGCGTGTCCGGCTCGAACTCGGTCGAGAACGCGTCCTTCAGCCCGAGCACGCCGCGGGCGAACTCGATGACCATGCACTGGAGCCCCAGGCACAGGCCGAGCGCCGGCATCTCGTGCGTGCGGGCGTACGTCAAGGCCCCGAGCTTGCCCTCGATGCCGCGGATGCCGAAACCGCCCGGCACGACGATCGCGTCGCAGTCGCCGAGGTTCTTGCGCGCGCCCTCGGGCGTCACGCAATCGTCGGATTTGACCCAGCGGATGTCGACGTGCGCATTGTTCGCGAACCCGCCCGCGTGCAGCGCCTCCGTCACCGACAGGTAGGCGTCCGGCAGGTCGATGTACTTGCCGACCAGCGCGACCGTGCACGTGAAGGCCGGGTTGTGGACGCGGTCCAGCAGCTCGCCCCACGCGGACCAGTCGACGTCGCGGAACGGCAGCGCCAGCCGCTGGACCACGTAGGCGTCGAGCCCGCCGGCGTGCAGCACGCGCGGGATGTCGTAGATGGACGGCGCGTCCGGGCACGCCACGACGGCGTTGAGGTCGACGTCGCACATGAGGGCGATCTTGCGGCGGATCGAGTCGGGGATCTCGCGGTCCGCGCGGCAGACGATCGCGTCGGGCTGGATGCCGGCCTCCCTGAGCGCGGCCACCGAGTGCTGGGTCGGCTTGGTTTTCAGCTCCTTGGCCGGGCCGATGAACGGGATCAGCGAGACGTGGACGAAGAAGCAGTTCTCGCGCCCGATCTCCTGGCGGACCTGCCGGGCCGCCTCGAGGAACGGCTGGGATTCGATGTCGCCGACCGTGCCACCGATCTCGGTGACGATGACGTCGACGTCGTTCGACTCCTGGGCCCGCATGCGCGACTTGATCTCGTCCGTGATATGCGGGATCACCTGCACCGTGTCGCCGAGGAACTCGCCGCGCCGTTCCTTCGCGATCACCTTCGAGTAGACCTGGCCCGTGGTCACGTTCGCGCGCTGCGACAGGCTGATGCCGAGGAACCGTTCGTAGTGGCCGATGTCGAGGTCCGTCTCCGCGCCGTCGTCGGTGACGAAGACCTCGCCGTGCTGGAACGGGTTCATGGTCCCGGGGTCCACGTTCAGGTACGGGTCCAGCTTCTGCATGGTCACGCGCAGGCCGCGCGAGCGGAGCAGGCGGCCCAGGCTGGACGCCGTGAGCCCCTTCCCCAAACTCGAGACGACACCGCCGGTGACGAAGATATGACGGACAATGTGGGACGCCTCACCAAGGTGGAGGCTGGCTCGCTGCATCACGGGATTTCAGCCTATCAGCCCGCTGACTCGCCCGACCCCAATCCCGCGTAGGCGCGTCGCGCTTGGGCCACCATGTCGGCCGATGTCGGCAGGTGGGCGGCCGCCTCCAGCGAGGCGGCGCGCAGACGTTCGGCCAGCCCGGGCTGGGTCAGCGCCCAGGTCACGCCCTCCGCGACGGCGGCCGCGGCGTCGCGGACGAGCAGGGCCGCCGGCACGGTTTCCGCGGTCCCGCCGACATCGGTCGCGACGATGGCGGCGCCGGCCCGCATCGCTTCCTGCAGCGCGACGGGCTGTCCCTCCCAGTGGGCGGTCGAGACGACGAGGTCCGCGGCCCGGTACCAGTCGGCCAGGTCGTCGCGCCGTCCCAGCAGCCGGACCGGCAGGTGTTCGGCGTCAATTCTCTGTTGAAGCGCGCCGCGCAGCGGTCCCTCCCCCGCGATCACCCAGGTGAAATGGACGGGTTCGCCGTCAGGCGAACAGCGCACGTCGCAACCACCATCGAAGCCGACGATGCCGTCCTTCAGCAGCGCGGCGGCGTCCAGGAGCGTTTCCAGCCCCTTTTGCGGGGCGAGGCGCGCGACGGTCAGCAGCAACGGCCCCCCGCCGGCCACCTCGCGCGGCGCGGCCCCGGACGTCCGGCCCACCGGTTCGGCGAGCGGCGGAGCCGGCACGAACGCACGTTCGGGGTTGTCTGCCCCGAGGCCGCGCAGCCAATCCACGAGGTCGGAGCTAACCCCGAGCGTCTGGTCCGCCCCGCGCGCCACGATCGGCCCGAGCGCGTGCCCCATGGCCCGCGCCCACCGCGACCCGCCCGGCCGGTTGTGCACCGTCACGACCACCCGGGCCCGGCGGCGCCGCCTCCCGGCACGTCGCCCCGGCGTCAGGCGGGACATCAGCACGGCGGCCGCTCCGGCCCTCAAGCCGTGCGCGTGGACCACGTCGGCGCCCGCCAGCGCGCGGCCCAGCCCCCAAGGCCCGATCTGGCACACCTCGGCCGGCAGGTCGCGCGGCTGACTGTCGGCCCTGGCACACACCACCACACGATCGCGACCGTCGGTGGCCAGCGCCCGCGCCAGCATGCCGACATGGGCCCGGATGCCACCGTCGGAGCGGGCCAACCGCTCTACGATGCACAGCGTCTCCTCACGTCCGGGCCCCCCGGACCCGTCCGTGTACCGGGCCGGTTCGGCCCGGCCGATGCGCACCACCTCGCCCATGAGG
>JAISIU010000258.1 GCA_031261885.1 Bifidobacteriaceae bacterium | reverse complement strand
GGGGTTTGGTTGGTGTTGGGAGGGCGGGTGCTGAGCGCCGCTGGCTCCGGCACCGTGGTGCCGCGCGGTCGCGTCCCGTGGTCATATGAGGTTGGCCGTGCCGGTGGACGGTGTGGGTGGCGGGGGCGTACGCTACTTTTCAATTCCGTTCGCCTCAGGTGGTTGCCCCGTTGGTCCCAGCCCATCGGAGAGGCTTTGCCCGGACTGGTTTTGAGCTCATGTTCGGTCTACGAACCGCAGCGGTGCGACGTGTACTGCTGGTGGGTGTTTTGGCGATTGGCCTGGGATGTCCGGACACGGCGTGGGCGGATGTCACGATGGCGCCGGTTGAGCGGTCGGACTGTCGAGGTGCTATCGGCGCGCCGAGTGGCGTGTTGGCCGGGCGCGTCAGGACGGGAGTGATCCGTCTGAGTTGGGGACGGTCGGTGGGCGCGAGCGGGTACGAGATCCTTGAAAGAGCACGCGGTCGGTGGCGGGTGCGGGCGGCGGTGAGGCGCGGGTCGCAGAGACGATGGGCCGACAGGCGGGTCAAGCCTTCGGTGACGCACAAATACGCTGTGCGGGCCGTTGCCACGTGCGGGAAACGTGAGGTCCGCTCTGCGATGTCCGAATGGGTGAGCGCGCGCGGGTATCGACCCGGCGCGGCACTCGTCAACGCCGGACGGCCGCTCGTGCGCGGCCCTGATGGCGGGTACACGAAACGTGTCAGCCTCCAGGCTTGCGGCGAGGGCGCGCTGAGTATTTTCGTGCCGTCGTCGAAACAAGGACGCCGTATTAATAAGGAGGCGCGAGCTTTGAGCGATGCGGTGCGTATAACGGCGAACGGTGGCGCGCGAAAACTGCTGGATGTTGAAGGACGGACACTGAAGTCGAAGTGCGTCGTCGGCGAGACGAGCGTCACGGTGGTGGCGCATGACGGGGCGTCAAGTAAAGTAGTGGTTTTCGTGGCCGATTACACGCGACCGGTCTTTAATTTGACTCGTATGTCAGACGAAGTAGTAACGCTACTCACTACGTATTACAACAATGCCTGTGACTTGGCCTCATATGTGACCATCCATAGGATGGCGCCGGTGTACTTGGCCGTCAACGCTGATACGGGAGATCTTGTGGTGACGTATGCACGTGAGGCGGTAGACGCAGCTTTCGCGGAGGCGGCGAGAGAACTAATGGCGAGTTTCCCGTACTATCTGAGAATCTCCGTGATCAATGGAAGTATCGAGTTGCGAATGAGCCGTTCCGGCGACTGGAACGATCAGACAGTGAGTGTTGTGTTCTCATCTAGAGGACTCATCGACGACGGTGGTGTGGCACCGGGGTGGGATGTGAAGGCTTCGGCGGTTGACCAATGAGACCGGTTGGGAGCGAGACTGGCGAGACTCGACTACTTCAATTCGCGGTGAGCCGCGTGTCGGTGCCAATGCGGTAGCGTGGCCGGTAGGTGCGTTGAGCGACCTGAAGGCCATGCCCTGACGGCTGCCGCCGCGTTCCCGGTGCGCGGGCGGTGGCCAGGCCAGACCGATGCCGGCCGGCCCTCCGCGCCTGTTCCGACTGGTGCGCGCCACCCCCCACTGCGCACGTGCGCCTCGGGACTGATCGACACCGAGAAGCATTGGAGTGCATTGATGCGAACGTCCCTCAACTATGCGCGCGCGGGCCTGGGCCTGCGCGCCCGCCTGATCACCGGACTGGCCGCGGCCGGACTCGTTCTGTCCGGTTTGGGCCTTGCGGCCCTGAACAGCACGGCGGCCAGCGCCGACACGCCCGTCGGGGCGGCCCCGGCCACATCGGTCGCCACGTCGTCCGCCACCGCGGCGGGCACCCCCGACACGTCTTTGCTCACGCAGCTGATCGCGTCGTTCGGGAACTTCGACACGTCCGCGTTCACCCCCGACTCGCTCAAGCCCGTGGCGAGCGCCGTGATCGACGCCGAGGCGCTGCTGCGCGACCCCGGCGACGCGACACAGGCCGAGGTCGACGCCGCCGTGGCCGAGCTGATCGACGCCGCCTCGCAACTGAAGGCCGCGACCACGACACCACAGCCCACGGTGACCGTCACGGTCCCCGGTCCGACCGTGACCGCGACGGACGCCGACCCCGAGCCGGCCGAGCAGACCCAAGCGGCGGCCGACCTGGGGGACATCCTCGCGGCGCTCGCCACGTTCGACCCCACGCGTTACACGCCGGCCTCGGCCGGCGCCCTGACCCAGGCCATGACGGCCGCGAAGGCGCTGCTCGCCACGAAGAACCCGACGGCCGTCGAGCTGGAGGGTGAGCTGAGGGACATCGCGGCCGCGGCTGCGAAACTCGTGCCGGTCGCCCCGGCGGCCGCCGCGCCGGCCGCCAACGCGGCGGCGCTCAGCGTGCTGGCCTCGCACCGCCCGGCCATCAAGGGCACGGTCAAGCATGGCCGGACCGTCAGGGTGAACACCTACCGGTCGAAGTGGACCGCCGGGACCAAGCTCGTCGTCAAGTGGTACGTGAACGGCAAGAAGGTCGCCGCGACCGCGAAGCTGAAGCTCAAGAGCTCTTACACGGGCAAGAAGCTCGTCGTGAAGGTGACCGGCACTCAGAGCGGGTACAAGGCCGCGACGCGCTCGTCGAAGGCCAAGAAGATCCGGTGAGCTGACCGCCCGGGGCGAGGCCCGGCATCGGGCGCTTCGCCGAATGCGAACGGTTGGGGTCCGGCGGGGACGGAAACGTTCCCACCGGACCCTTTCGCCGTCGCCGCACGATGCCGGCCGCGCGGTCCGGCATCGGACCTCACCTTGAAGATCTACAACGCCGTAAGTGAACTGGTCGGTCACGAACAGGCTGCTGCCTGACAATCGAGTTCACTCGTAGCGAAGCCTGCTCATGGTGGGTGTGACCTGGGCTTTCGCGGTCAAACATGACCTCTGAGAGACCCCACGAGCCCCTTTGCGACCGCCCCAATGATTCCATCGCCCTCAGCGCGATGGAGCGTCCCGTCCAAGGCGTTTGAGACACCCGCCGCGGAGCTTGCCCGTCTCTTCCCAACCCCTCGTCGGTACCCATGTGCCCGCCTCGGGTCGGGGACCCCAACAGTCGAATCTCAGGAGTGCTTCAATGCATCATCCCTTCAACAGCGCACGCCGCAGTTGGCGAAAGTGCGCGATCGTCGGGCTGGCCGCGGCCGGCCTGATCTTGAGCGGTGCCGGTGTGCAGATGCTCAATGGCAGCGCGATGAACGCCGCCAAGGCGGCCACGGTGCTGCCCTATCAGGACCAGTCCCTGCCCTTCTCCGTCCGCGCGGCCGATCTGGTCTCGCGCATGACGCTCGAGGAGAAGCAGAGCCAGTTCCGGTCCACCTTCTTCAACCAGGCCCCGGCCATCCCCAGGCTGGGCGTCCGCACCTACAACTATTGGTCCGAGGCGCTGCACGGCGTGGCCGGCACCGGGTTCGGCGGTTACACGACCGACTTCCCGACCGGCCTCGCGATCTCCTCGACGTGGGACCGCCCGCTCGTCAACCAGATGACGACGGCGATCTCCGATGAGGCCCGCGACGAGTCGAACGACCCGTACCGCGATAGCCAGAACAACCCGACGACGGCGCCGGCCGGCACGACCACGGTCTACAACTCGTGCTACGACAACCCCGATCTCTCGGTCAACTGCAAGGGCCTGACGTACTGGTCACCGACCATCAACATGGACCGCGACCCCCGCTGGGGCCGCGCCGATGAGACCTACGGCGAGGATCCGTACCTGACCGGCGAGATCGCCGGACAGTTCATCTCCGGCATGCAGGGCGAGAACGGTGCGATCACGTCGCAGCCCGACTCAATTTCCTCGAGCACGGATTCCTCCGTCTATCTGAAGACGGTCTCCACGCCGAAGCACTTCCTCGCGAACAACTCCGAGGTTAACCGCCACAACGGCACGTCGAACATCACGCTCGACGCTTTGCACAACTACTACACGGCCCAGTTCGGCCGCGCCATGGGCCAGGACTACGGCTATGGCGCCAAGTCGACGATGACCTCCTACAACTCGCTGTCCCTCAAGCAGGACTACACGACCCCCTACAACACGGGCGTGTCCCAGACCGCCAAGAGCGGCGACGCCGGTGACATCGGCACGCCATCGTCCGCCGACGCGTACTCGAACAACACGATCCTGCGCCGCATCTACGGCTTCGACGGCTTCATCACCTCCGACTGCGGCGCCGTCGACAACTCCTGGGAGCAGGAGCCCTCGGGCCACAGCTGGCACCAGATCTGGGACGCGGTCGACTCGTCGCTGACCTCCGCGCAGCAGACCGCGCTGGCCGCCTCCATGGCCACGGGTTACGCCCTCAAGGCCGGCACCGACGTCGACTGCTTCGGCAACACCTACGGCACGTACGCCATCCAGTCCCAGTCGATCGGCTACTCCACCGAGCAGGATTGGGACGTCGCGCTGACCCGCGCCTTCACGATCCGCATGGAGCTCGGCGAGTTCGACACCCCGAGCAACGTGCCGTGGCTCGATGTCACGAAGTACTCCGGCAACCGGACCACGAACCCGACCAGCCCGTACGCGGTCGATTCCGATTCCCACGAGCAGACCGCGCACCAGATGGCCCTCGAGGCCCCGGTGCTGCTGAAGAACACCGCCGCCGCGGGCGCCTCCGCGCCGTCGCTGCCGCTGACCACGGCCTCCGGCAAGAACACGGTGCTGCTCGGCTATTACTCCGAGAACCCGCTCGAGGGCAACTACTCGCCTGAGGGCGACGCCCACACGCTGCAGTCCGTCGCCTCCCAGTTCGACAAGTACATCGCCGCCAACGGCGGCACGCTCACCGTGTACGGCGACGACAACACCGCCGACATGGCCGGTGACGCCAACCTGCCGAGCTCGAACCCGAACGGCTACACGGCGGGCGTCACGACCGACGCCGGCCCGGCCGTCAACGGCGCCGTCGGCAACAAGCCGACCATCTCCGCCGTCCAGTTCCTCGACGCCAACGGCGAGGCCGTCGGCACGCCGATGACGCTGAACAGCGCGGCCATCGACAACCTCGACATCACGACCGACGGCCTCGGCTACTACAAGGGCCACGGCTTCTCCGGTTCCGATTCGCTGATGATGGGCAACAACCTCATGGGTTGGTTCCAGCTCGACAACGTCGCCATCCCGGCCGGCGCCGTCTCGGTCCAGGTGGTCCAGTCCGGCACGAGCCTCGTCTCGAACGCTCCGGGCAGCCCCTGCGTCGACAAGCAGGTCTGCGACACGGTCGCGAGCTACGGCGTCTCCGCCAACGGCGCGGCCGCCAAGGACTACACGATCCAGCACCAGGACACGATGCAGGCGTCCTCGGCCTACGCCGACAACTACCTGCCGACCACGATCTCGCTGCAGGATCTCGGCCTGACGGCCGGCTCCACCGCCAGCTCGATCCGGTTCACGTTCAACGGCGGCGGCTCCGGCGCGATGGGCGTGGCCCTCACCGCCTGCTCCACCTCCGACTGCTCCGCCGCCTCCGACAAGGACACGGCCGAGTACAAGATCAAGCACGCCGACAACGTCGTGGTCTACCTCGGCACGTCCAAGGTCGACTCCACCGAGGAACAGGACCGTCTCACGACCGACCTGCCGCGTTACCAGGCCCAGCTGGCCGACCAGGCCGCCAAGTGGAACCCGAAGACCGTCGTCTGGATTCAGTCCGTCGGCCTCGTGAAGCTGACCGGCACGGACGCCGACGGCAAGTCCTTCGACCTGTCGAAGGACGCCGCCTCGATCGTGTGGACCGACTACAACGGCGAGTATCAGGGCGAGGCCGCGGCCGAGCTCATGTTCAACCAGGACGTCACGCTTGAGAACGGCACGAAGATCGACAAGGTCGACCCGTCCGGCCACCTCACGTGGACCTGGTACTCCGACGCCGACGACCAGCTGACCGCTTCGACGGATTACGCGCTGACCACGGCCGACGGCGCCAAGTGCGGCCGCACCTACTGGTACTACACGACCGATGGTGGCACCTGCACGGCGCCCGTGTTCGAGTTCGGCGACGGCCTGTCCTACGGCCACTTCACCTACTCGGATCTCAGCCTGTCCAAGACGACCGTCACGCCGAACGACGAGACCGACGCGACCGTCACCGTGACGAACGATGGCACGTACGCCGGTTCCGACACGGTCCAGCTGTACGTCCAGAGCCCCAAGGCCGGCACCGACGACCGTCCGTATGAGCAGCTGAAAGGCTTCCAGCGCACCGGCATCCTGCAGCCCGGCGTCCCCACCAAGGTGACCATCCCGCTGAAGGCCTCCGACATGTGGATCTGGGACCAGTCGACGCAGGCCGACACGTGGGACCAGGGCGACTGGACCGTGTACGTGGGCGACTCCTCGAACATGACGACGGATCTCAAGTCCACGTTGACCATGTCGGGCGACCGCGCCGATGGCGTGGATATCGTGGCGGCCATCCCGGATGGGACGCAGCTGAACATGGAGACGCCGAACGACGCGATCCACGCGAACCTGTCGGTGACGAAGGAGGACCAGTCGTTCTGGAGCCTCTCCGATTCGGCCCTCAAGGTCACGTACTCGGCCAGCCCGGCCGGCATCGTGAACGTGACGGCCGATGGCACCGTGACGCCGGTCAAGGAGGGTTCGGCCCTCGTGACGGCCACGGCGTCCGCCAACGGTGAGACCAAGTCGACGACCTTCCCGGTCGTCGTCCGCGACGGCATCCCGTCGGCCGCTGAGGCCGGGGTGACGGCCGGTCAGACCGACTACGGCTATCTCGTGAACTTCCCGGATGCCACGATTCAGTCTGGTTCCAAGGTTCCTGCCGCCTCCGTCATCGGCGGCAACGGCAAGGTGATGAGCGGTGTGACGTGCTCGTACATGATCGCGCCCATGGACCTCAACGAGGCCGGGGCGACGATCGCCGCCGATGGCACGTTGACGGCCACGGGCACCGGCCAGGTGCGTGTGACGGTGATCGCGACGATCGGCAAGGACGCGCACAACGCGGGTGTTCAGTATTCGCGCAGTGATCTCGTGACGGTTGGTTCGGCCAAGGCGGTTGCCCTGGCGGATGCCATTAGCGCCGCGAAGGCCGCTGACACGTCGAATGCGACGGCGGCTTCCGCCGCCGCGCTGGCCGCAGCGTTGGCCGAGGCCGAGGCCCTGGCCGCCAACCCGGCCGCCACCGACGACCAGCTGTCGGCCGAGGCCGCCAAGCTGGCCGCCGCGCAGACCGCGCTCGCCCCGAAGGCCGACACGTCAGCCCTCAACTCGCTCGTCAACGCCCTCAAGTCGCTCGACACGTCGGCCGACACCGCGAGCAGTGTGGCGGCGCTGAAGAGCGCGCTCACCGCCGCTGAGGCGCTCCTGAGCGCCGGCGACGCCTCGCAGGCCGATGTCGACTCCGCGCTGAGCTCGCTCGTCGCGGCCGTGTCCGGCCTCAAGCCCGTGCCGGCGGCCACGCCGACGCAGTCGCCGACCCCGACGCCGACGCCGCTGAGCCCGGCCGAGGTCGCCAACGCGGCCGCGAAGGCCGACCTCCAAGCCGTCGTCGACGGCCTGGCCGGGATCAAGACCGCGGGCTACACGACGGCCAGCGGCAAGGCGCTGACCGACGCGCTCGCCAAGGCCGCGGCCCTGCTGAAGACCGCGAACCCCTCGACCGCCGACCTCCAGTCCGCGCTCGCCGGGGTGAAGGCAGCGCTGGAAGGCCTCGCGTCCAACCCGCCGCTGCTCGGGGTGAACCAGCCGGTGCTCGCGTCCCACCGTCCGGGCGTCAAGGGCACGGTCAAGCACGGCAAGACGGTCAAGGTCAAGACCTACAAGTCCA
>JAISIU010000236.1 GCA_031261885.1 Bifidobacteriaceae bacterium | reverse complement strand
GACACCGCCCCGGACCAAATCCTCATCGTCGCCACGGACCGCATCTCGGCCTTCGACTACGTGCTGACCACGCCGATCCCCGACAAGGGCAAGGTGCTGACCCAGCTCACGCTCTGGTGGTTCGACCAGCTGAAGGACGTGGTCCCCAACCACCTGCTGTCCACCGACGTGCCGGCCCCGGTCCAGGGCCGCGCCATGATCGCGAAGAAGCTCGACATGCTGTCGGTCGAATGCATCGTCCGCGGCTACCTGACGGGCTCCGGCCTGGCCGACTACAAGCGCACGGGCGCGGTCTGCGGCATCGAACTGCCGGCCGGCCTCGTGGACGGTTCCCGGCTGGACCCGCCGATCTTCACGCCGTCCACGAAGGCGGAGCTCGGCGCCCACGACGAGAACGTCTCGATCGACGTCATCGCCCAAACCATCGGTCGCGAGCACGCCGAGGCGGTCAAGGAACTGACCCTCGCCCTCTACACCAAGGCGGAACGGATCGCGCGCGAACGCGGCATCATCCTCGCGGACACGAAGTTCGAGTTCGGCCTCGACCCGGCCACGGGCCAGGTCACGCTCGGTGACGAGGTCCTGACCCCGGACTCGTCCCGCTTCTGGGACGCCACGGCCTGGGAGCCGGGCCACGCCCAGGCCAGCTTCGACAAGCAGTACGTCCGCGACTGGCTGGCCCACGAGTCCGGCTGGGACAAGGCCTCCGGCACGCAGCCGCCGGACCTGCCGGCGGACGTCATCGAACGCACCACGGCCCGCTACCGCGAGTGCTACCAGCGCCTCACGGGCCAGGAACTCCAGTAGCGTCAAAAGTTACAATGAACCGCTCGCTTCCCCTCTCACCCACCGCTCGCTCCCTCACCAAGGAGGCACCTCGCCCATGACCCGGGTCGTCGTCGACGTCATGTTGAAACCAGAAATCCTCGATCCCCAAGGCAAGGCCGTGGCCGCCGCCTTGCCACGCCTCGGCTTCACCGGTTTTACCGATGTCCGCCAGGGCAAGCGCTTCGAACTGACCGTGGACGGCCCCGCCACGCCGGAGGTCCTGGCCCAGGTCCGCCAGGCCGCGGACACTCTGCTGTCCAACCCCGTGATCGAAGACGTCGTCGCGGTCCGCGTGGAAAACCCGGCGGACGATGCCGGTCAGACCGGTGGGCCGGCATCGGCGGCTTCCGGGGCGGCCAAGTGATCCGGATCGGGGTCGTCACGTTCCCCGGAACGCTTGACGACCGGGACGCCCTGCGCGCCATCCGCCTGGCCGGCGCCGAAGGCGTCGCGCTGTGGCACGGCGACCCGTCACTGCACGGCGTCGACGCGGTCATGCTGCCGGGCGGCTTCTCCTACGGCGACTACCTCCGGGCCGGCGCCATCGCCCGGTTCGCGCCCGTCATGGCGGCCGTCATCGACCAGGCCAAGGTCGGCATGCCCGTGCTCGGCGTCTGCAACGGCTTCCAGGTGCTGACGGAATCCCACCTGCTGCCCGGCGCGATGATCAAGAACAACCACCGCACCTTCATCTGCCGCGAGCAACAGCTCTCGGTCGAGAACACGGCGACGGCCTGGACCGGAGCGTTCAAGCCGGGGGAGCGCATCACGATCCCGCTGAAGAACCAGGACGGCCAGTTCGTCGCCTCGGAACGCACGCTGGACCAGCTGGAGGCCGAGGGCCGGGTCGTGTTCCGCTACCAGGGCTGGAACCCGAACGGGTCCCGGCGCGACATCGCGGGCGTGACCAATGAGGCCGGCAACGTCGTGGGGCTCATGCCACACCCGGAGCACGCCGTGGAGAAGGGCTTCGGGCCGGACTCCGAGGCCGGGCCGCGCACCGGCATCGACGGGCTCCGCTTCTTCACCTCCGTGATCGCGCAGCTCACCAAGGAAGGGGCCCTGAAGTGACCGCCGCCATCGACACCGTCTCCGACGCGCTCGCCACACCGGACGCCACCCAGCCGTGGCGCGAACTGGGCCTCAAAGAGGACGAATACCAGCTGATCCGCCGGATCCTGGGCCGGCGCCCCACGGGCGCCGAACTCGCCATGTACTCGGTCATGTGGTCGGAGCACTGCTCCTACAAGTCCTCGAAGAAACACATCATCGAACAGTTCGGCGGCAAGACCACCGAACGGATGAAACAGCACCTCATGGTCGGGATCGGCGAGAACGCCGGCGTCGTCGACATCGGCGGCGGCTGGGCCGTCACGTTCAAGATCGAATCCCACAACCACCCGAGCTTCGTGGAGCCCTACCAGGGCGCGGCCACGGGTGTCGGCGGGATCGTGCGCGACATCATCGCGATGGGCGCCCGCCCGGTCGCGGTCATGGACCAGCTCAGGTTCGGCGCGATCGATCACCCGGACACGCCGCGCGTGGTGCACGGCGTGGTGGCCGGCGTGGGCGGCTACGGCAACTGCCTGGGCCTGCCGAACGTCTGCGGCGAGACCGTGTTCGACCCCTCCTACCAGGGCAATCCGCTGGTCAACGCCGGCTGCATCGGCGTGATGCGCCATGAGGACATCCACCTGGCGAACGCCACGGGCCTCGGCAACAAGATCATCATGTTCGGCGCCCGCACCGGCGGCGACGGGATCGGCGGCGCCTCCGTGCTGGCCTCCGTCACGTTCGAGGAGGGCGGCCCGTCCAAACGGCCCAGCGTCCAGGTGGGCGACCCCTTCCAGGAGAAAATTCTCATCGAATGCTGCCTGGAGCTGTTCAAGGCCGGCGTGGTCGAGGGCATCTCGGACTTCGGCGCGGCGGGCCTGAGTTGCGCCACCTCGGAACTCGCGGCCTCCGGCGACGGCGGCATGTACATCGACCTCGACAAGGTCCTGCTGCGCGACCCCACGCTCACGCCGGAGGAAATCCTCATGAGCGAGTCGCAGGAACGCATGATGGCGGTCGTGGTGCCGGACAAGGTCCAGGCCTTCGCCGAGATCGCCGACAAGTGGGCCATCGAATACTCCGTGCTCGGCGAGGTGGTTGAGGGCGGCCGCCTGCTGATCGACTACCGCGGCCAGCGGGTCGTGGACGTGGACCCGAAGACCGTCGCCAAACAGTCCCCGGTCTACGACCGCCCGTACCAGCGGCCGGACTGGCAGGACGGCCTCCAGGCCGACACCCCGGACAAGCTGGAGCGGCCCGGGGACGGCGCTGGCCTGTGCGCCGCGCTGTTGGCCATCCTCGGCAGCCCGAACGGCTGCTCCAAGGCGTGGGTCACGAACCAGTACGACCGCTTCGTCCAGGGCAACACCGCGCTCGCCATGCCGGACGACGCCGGCGTGATCCGCGTCGACGAGGCCACGGGCCTCGGCATCGCGATCGCCACGGACGGCTCGGGCCGCTACACCAAGCTCGACCCGTACACGGGCGGCCAGCTGGCCGTCGCGGAGGCCTACCGCAACGTGGCCGCCGCCGGCGCCACGCCGTGGGCCGTCACCGACTGCCTGAACTTCGGCTCGCCCGAATCGCCGGGCTCGATGTGGCAGCTGGTCCAGGGCATGACCGGCCTGGCGGACGCCTGCCAGACCCTCGGCATCCCCGTGACCGGCGGCAACGTCTCCCTGTACAACGAGACGGGCGAACCGGGCCACATCGACTCGGCCATCCACCCGACCCCGGTGGCCGGGATCCTCGGCGTCATCGAGGACGTGGCCGATGCCGTGCCGGCCGGTTGGCATGAGCCGGGACTTTCGCTGTTCCTCCTCGGCCGGACGCGCGACGAGCTGGGCGGTTCGGCCTGGGCGGACGTCGCCCACCACCACCTGGGCGGCCTGCCGCCCGCCGTCGACCTGGCCCACGAGCAGGCGCTCGCGGCCGTCATGATCGAGGCGGCCCGCGACGGCATCGCCCACGCCACGCATGACCTGTCCGAGGGCGGCCTCGCCGTCGCGCTGGCCGAGGGTGCGTTGCGCTTCGGCTACGGTGCCCGGATCCGGCTCGACGAGCTGTGCGCGCGCGACGGGCTCGACCCGTTCACCGAGCTGTTCTCCGAGACGCAGGCCCGTGCCCTCGTCGCGGTGGCCCGCGCCGACGAGGCTGCGCTGCGCGACCTCGCCACGGCCCACGGCGTGCCGGCGCTCAGGATCGGCACCACGGGCGACCACGACTCGGCGGCCCACCCGGCCGTGATCGCGGTCGAGGACCAGTTCGAGCTGCCGCTGGCCCAGGCCAAGACCGTCTGGGAGCAGGTCCTGCCGAGCCACTTCGCCGCCTGAGCCAAACCACTCTCATTCCGGTGCCGGCCGGGTCGCCAATCGCGGCCCGGCCGGACCTTTCCCGGCCCGCCTCGGCGCGGGTCAGCTGCCCAGAGCGCCGGGTGCGGAATTATTGAGGACCAAATGACGAAGTCTCCTGCCATCGCCGCGCCGCCGGGCCGGGCCGCCGCGCGCCCCGCCGGCGCCCAGCCGCACCGGCGCGTCATCACACAGGAGACGGGCGCCCGCCCGCGGGGCCGCACCGGGCCGGGCCGCCGCCTGTGGGCCTTCGGCTTCATGGCCGGCGTTCAGGCCGCGCTGTTGAGCTTCGTGTGCGTGGTCGTGCCGGCCGTCGCCGCCTTCACGGCGACCTCGGCCGCCTCCGTCAACGACGGCCTGTCCTGGCTCGACGCGGCCCGGCGCGGCACCGACCTGTGGCTGCTCGGCCACTGGGGCACGATGACGGTCGGCAGCGGCGCGGGGGCCGCCACCGTGACGCTCGCCCCGCTCGGCGTCGCGCTCGTGTCGCTGCTGGCCAGCCGGTTCCTCGGGCGTGTCTCGCAGGCCTCGGGATGGTGGCTGGCCGGGTTCGGCACGCTTGGCTTCGCAGTGGTCACGGCGCTCGTCGGGTTCGTCGTCGCCACACCCGACGGCCGCACCACGGCGCCGGCCGCGCTGGTCGGCGCCGTCGTGGTCGCCTTCCTCGGCAACGCATGGGCGGCCTGGCCCTCGTCCGGGTGGCACGGGGCCCAGGACCTGGCCGCGCGGGCACGCAAAGCGTCCGATGCCGGCCGGCCGGCCTGGGCGGCGGCGTCCCGGGCCGTCCGGGTCGC
>JAISIU010000229.1 GCA_031261885.1 Bifidobacteriaceae bacterium | reverse complement strand
GATGACGGCACGAACCAGAACTCGCAGTCCGCGATCGTCTACGTGGCGCCAGCCGTCGAGGCGGGCGCGCTCAACTCGACGATGACGGTGGCGCAGCAGTTGGCCAGCCAGACCAGCCGCTACACGGCCGCCTCGCTGAAGGCGCTCAACGACGCGATCACCCACGCCCAGGGCGTCCTCGCCGATCCCGAGGCCACGCAGGACCAGATCGACGCCGAGCAGGCCGCCATCAGCGCGGCCGTCGCCGGCCTCGCCTACCAGCCGGCCCCGACCGAGACCGAGACCGTCCCCGGCCCGACGCAGACCGAGACCGTCCCCGGCCCGACTGAGACCGTCAAGGTTCCCGGCCCGACTGAGACCGTCAAGGTTCCCGGCCCGACCACGACCGTGACGGCCAACCCCGGCGCCAACGCGAACACGCTGCAGGCCATGACCTCGGCCCGTCCGACCATCAAGGGCACGGCCAAGGTGAAGCACACGCTCAAGGTCGTCGTCGGCGCCTCCAAGTGGACGCCGGACGTCGCCTTCAGCTACCGCTGGTTCAACGGCCACAAGGCGATCAAGGGCGCGGCCCACAAGACCTACAAGGCGAAGCGGTCCGACAAGGGCGACCGCGTCCTCGTGAAGGTCACCGGCCAGCGCACCGGCTACATCACGACGGTGCGCGCCTCGAAGTCCGTCAAGATCAAGAAGTGAGCCCCGGCGTCGGCGGCCTCGGCCGCTGGCGCTGATGCCCACGGCAATCACCAAAACGTTGGCCCGGCCCCTTTGAGGGGGCCGGGCCAACGTCGTCTTTCCGGCCCACCGGAGGGCCGGGCGAGCGCTCACGCCCTCTCGGGTTCGAGTCCCTCTGGGGACCCTCCGCTTCGCTCCGTGCCCCCAGTGGGACTCGAACCCACAACAAGCCGGGTTTAAGCCGGCCGCCTCTGCCAGTTGGGCCATGGGGGCCGGGCGGCGGCCTCCGCGGCGCCGCCCGCCGGTCCATCCTCCCACCCCGCTCCTCCCCAACTTCACGGAGGCTCAGGTCACATGTGGGCTCCGGATGCGACCCGAGGCTCCGCGAAGTTCGGTAGGGGTGGGGCTATCGTCCCTAGTTGGGCTCCACTGGAAAAAAATTTCGGCTTACCGAAATACGCCGCTGACCTGCTATAACGTCGGCAAATCCGAGCAACAAACGGCCCAAAATGGAGGACTTTGGTCCCACGAGCCGATGATTTTCGGCTATCGTGTCAGACATGACGGAATTAATGCCGTCACCAGCCCCTTTGCGAAGTCGCTACACCACGGTGGAAGACCTGGCCCAAAAGGCGGGCGGTGACAGTCCAAGCCTGAGCCTGGCCGACCTCGAAGCGACCACCGGCCTCGACGCCCGGCGCATCCAGACGCTCTGCCACGCGATCGGCCTCCCACCCGTCACCGACCGCGACGCGATCACCTTCACGGCCCGCGACGCACAGGAACTCTCCCACGCCGCCGGCGCCATCGACTCCGGCGCCATCGACGCCCGCACCCAACTCAGCCTGTTCCAGGCGGCCGCGGCCACCGCGGAACGCCTCGCCTGGTCCCAACTCGAAACCATCATCGAGGACACGGCCCAGGCCGGCGCACCGAACGGCGCCCCCACCCAGCTCACGGCCATCGACCGCGTCGCCGGCCTGGCCGACCAGCTCGAAGCCCAAATGACCTACGTCTGGCGCCACCAACTGGCACGGGCGGTGCGCCGCATCGGCGGCCGGGCCGTCGCCGCCCAAGAGACCCCGGACGGATCCGCCGCGCCGGACACCGCCAGAGCCGTCGGCTTCGCCGACCTCGTCGACTACACGGCCGTCACGGGAACCTTCGGACGCACAGAACTCGACGCGCTCGTCCAGGAGTTCACGACCGTCACCCACGACATCGTCACCCAAGGCGGCGGCCGGATCGTCAAGACGCTCGGCGATGCCGTCATGTTCGTCGCCGAGGACGCCGTCCACGGCGCGACCATCGCGCTGGGTCTCGCGGAAGCCCTCGGCGCCACCGGCCACACCCCGCCCGCCCGCGTCGCCCTCGCCTTCGGCCCGGTGCTCGGCCGCTACGGAGACGTCTTCGGCACCACCGTCAACCGCGCCTCACGGCTCGCGGACATCGCAGAGCCCGCCCACGTGCTCGTCGACGAGGCCACCGCCCAGCGGCTGGGCGGCACGAACACCATGGCAGTCACGGCCGGACCCGCCGTCGAGCTGGCCGGCCTGGGCCCCGTCCGGCCCTACGGCCTGACCCGCGCCGCCCAGCGCGTCACCGCCTGACCCGGCCCCGCCCACACGCGACGCCCCTCCCCCCGGTTCGCGCCGACATCGTCGCCGCCGCCCAGGACCCGGCTCAGTCCAGCCCGGACCACTCCCATTCCCACAACTTGTCGCCACGCCGCCCGTCGCGGATCAACGCCCGCGGCCGGCCGGCCACGTCGATCTCGACCTCCAACGCGCCACCGCCCAACGCGGGGCCCGCACCGGCCGCGCCACCACCGGCCGCGACACGATAGGCGTAATGGCTCGTCGTGAGCGCCTGGGTGGTGCTCCGG
>JAISIU010000072.1 GCA_031261885.1 Bifidobacteriaceae bacterium | reverse complement strand
TGCGGGCCACGAGCTCCGTCAGGTCCGGCGGTTTGACGACGTAGTCGATCGCGCCGCCGTCGAGCGCCGCGACCTTGTCCGCCGTGTCGGTGCGGGCCGTCAACATGATGATCGGCACGCTGCTGCGGGCCACGATGCGGCGGCACACCTCCAGGCCGTCGAGGCCCGGCAGCATGACGTCGAGCAGCACGAGGTCCGGCCGATAGCGCTCGAACTCACTGAGGGCGGCGGCGCCGTCCGTGCAGGCGGTGGCGTCGAAACCGTACTTCGCCAGCGCGATCAGTAGCACTTCGGCCAGTTCGGGGTCGTCGTCGACGACGAGGATCCGCTGGCTCACGTCTCCATCGTGCCACGCCGCGGCTCGAATGGCATGACGGCGAGTGAACGACACCGGGGTGGGCGAGCGGGCTACGCTGGGGCCATGCGAGCCATACAAGCGATGCGGCCCGGTGGCCACGAAGTCCTGAAGTACGTCACCCTGCCCGACCCGACCCCCGGCCCCGGCGAGCTGCTCGTCAAGCCCACCGCCATCGGCGTCAATTTCATCGACACCTACCGCCGCTCCGGCGTCTACCAGGTGCCGTTCCCACACGTTCCCGGCACGGAGGGCGCAGGCGAGATCGCCGCGCTCGGCCAGGGCCTGGAGGACTCCGGCTACGAGGTCGGCCAGAAGGTCGCCTACGCCGAGTCCGTGACCGGCGGCTACGCCGAGCTGGTCCGCGTCGACGCGGCCCGTGCCATCCTGCTGCCGCCGGGCCTCGACCTGAAGGTCGCGGCCGCGCTGCCGATGCAGGGCCTGACGGCCGACTACCTGGTCCGCTCGACGTTCCCCGTGAAGGCCGGCCAGGACGTGCTGCTGTACGCCGCGGCCGGCGGTGTCGGCTCCCTGGCCGCGCAGATGATCCACGAGACGGGCGCGCGGCTCATCGCCACGGTCGGCGACGCCGCCAAGGCCGCGTCGCTCACGGCGCTCGGCGTGCCGAGCGGTGACGTGCTCGTACTCGGCACGATGCGCGACCTGGCCACGGACCTGCCGAAGGCCGTCAAAGACCGGACCGGCGGGCGCGGCGTCCACGTCGTGTTCGACGGCATCGGCAAGGACACGTTCAAGGCGTCGCTCGCCTCGCTGCGGCGGCGCGGCACGCTCGTGCTGTTCGGGGGCGCCTCCGGCCAGGTCCCGCCCCTGGACCCGCAGGAACTGAACGCCCACGGCTCCCTCTACCTGACACGGCCCACGCTCGCGGACTACGTCGCGACGCGCGAGGAGCTCGTGGAGCGGGCCGAGCGCGTGTTCGGCGCCGCGGCCCGCGGCGAGCTGACCGTGAAGATCGGCCAGGAGTTCCCGCTCGAGCAGGCCGCCCAGGCCCATGCCGCGCTCGAATCGCGCGCCACCACGGGCAAGCTGCTGCTGATCCCGTGAACCCGGGGTCCCGGAGGGGCCCGCCTCAGCGTGTACTATTGATCCGATATGTCGGCGCACCCCGGCGCCCGCAACCTACAGCCCAAAAGGAAACTGAAACGCCGTGACCGTTCTCAAGCATGTGCTGGAAGTGCTGCTGCTGCTGACCAGTGCGTTCGAGATCCTGCTGATCTTGATGCACAAGGGCAAGGGCGGCGGCTTGTCGGACCTGTTCGGTGGCGGCATCTCCTCGAACCTCGGTTCCTCGGGCGTGGCGGAGAAGAACCTGAACCGCATCACGGTGGCCGTCGGGCTGCTGTGGACGCTGGCCGTGATCGCGCTCGGGCTGTTGGCGCGCTTCAAGTCCTGACGCACCAGCGGGCCGGCGCGGCCCGCGCCTCGGGACCTTCACACCCCCTTTCACTTACCGCCCCATCCCGGCGCGCGGCGACGCGCGCCACGCCATGGGCCCCAGCGGCCCACCATCTCATCTGATCCACTGGAGGAAACCATGTCTGGCGGCAGCGCCATCCGGGGGTCGCGCGTGGGCGCGGGCCCCATGGGGGAGGCGGAGCGTGGCGAGTCCGCTCCGCGCATCACAGTTTCGTTCTGGTGCGCCAACGGGCATGAGACGCGGCCCAGCTTCATCGACGACCCCAACACGACGGTCCCGGCGCTGTGGGACTGCCCGCGGTGCGGCCTGCCGGCCGGCCCGGACCCGAACAACCCGCCCGCGCCGCCGCGCAACGAGCCGTACAAGACGCACCTGGCCTACGTGAAGGAGCGCCGCACCGACGAGGACGGCGCCAAGCTGCTGGAGGAGGCGCTGTCCAACCTCAGGGCGCGCCGCTCCGTGCGCGGCAAGGCCACGGCCAAGGTGCTGGCCCAGAAGAGCGCCCAGCAGAAGGACTCGGCCACGGCCCAGAAGGCCACCGCGAAGAAGCCGGCCACCAAGAAGCCGGCCGCGAAGAAGGCCCCGGCCAAGGCGCCCGCCGCGTCCAAGGCGGCCGCGAAGACGGCTCCGGCCAAGTCCAAGCCGTCCGCGAAGAAGGCTCCCGCGAAGGCCGGCGCCAAGAAGTAGCCGCGCCGCCCGGCATCGGGCACCGGCCGCTCCGCCAATCCGGGCTCAAGACAAACCAGAAGGGGTCCCACCGGTAACACCCGGCGGGGCCCCTTCTCGTTGCGCTCACACGGCGGTGAGCCGCAGGTCAGTCGCGGATCAGCAGCATGTCTTCGCGGCCTGGATCGACTCACGCGCCTTGGCGGCGACGTTCTCCGGCGTGAAGCCGTACTCGGCCTGGAGCAGGCCGGCCGGCGCGGAGGCCCCGAAGTGGTCGATCGTGACCGTGCGGCCGGCGTCGCCGACCCACTCGCGCCAGCCCATCGGGCTCGCGGCCTCGACGGCCACGCGGGCCTTGACGGCGGCTGGCAGCACGGACTCGCGGTAGGCGGCGTCCTGGGCCTTGAACCATTCGAGGCACGGCAGGGACACGACGCGCGCGCCGATCCCGTCGGCCTGAAGCAGGTCGCGCGCGCCCAGTGCCAGCGACACCTCAGAGCCCGTGGCCAGAAGCAGCACGTCGAGCTTCAGGCCAGCCGGGGCGTCCGCGAGGACGTAGCCGCCGCGCGCCAGGCCGGAGGCCGGGGCGTAGGCCTCGCCCTCGCCGTCGGCGCCGGGACCGGAGACGCGGTTCAGCACGGGCAGGTTCTGGCGCGTCAGCACGAGGCCGACGGGCTGCGACGTCTGCTCGAGCGCGGCCTTCCAGGCGGCGGCCGTCTCGTTGGCGTCGCAAGGCCGGACGACGGCCATGTTCGGGATGGCGCGCAGGGAGGCGAGCTGCTCGATCGGCTGGTGGGTGGGGCCGTCCTCGCCGACGCCGATCGAATCGTGCGTCCACACGAAGATCGGGTCGATCCCCATGAGCGCGGCCAGCCGGACCGGCGGGCGCATGTAGTCGGAGAAGACGAAGAACGTGCCGCCGTACGCCCTGGTCGGGCCGTGCAGCACGATGCCGTTGAGGATCGAGCCCATCGCGTGCTCGCGGATGCCGAAGTGGAGGGTGCGGCCGTACGGCCCGCCCGGCCACGCGCCATCGTCCACGGTCTCGGGGAGGAAGGACGGCTGTCCGGCCATCGTCGTGTTGTTCGAGCCGGCGAGGTCGGCCGAGCCGCCCCACAGTTCCGGCAGGGCGGGGCCGATGGCGGTCAGCACCTTGCCGGAGGCGGCGCGCGTCGCGATGGACTCGCCCGCGGCGAAGGCCGGCAGGGCGGCGTCCCAACCCTCGGGCAACTTGCCGGACTGCAGCCGGTCGAACAGCGCCGCCCGCTCGGGCTCGCGGGCCCGCCAGGCCTCGAAGTCCTTGTTCCAGGCCTGGTGGGCGGCCGCGCCGCGGGCCACGGCCTGGCGCGTGTGGGCCAGGAGGTCGGCCGGCACGTCGAAGGACTTGGCCGGGTCGAGGCCCAGGGCCTTCTTCAGGCCGGCGGTCTCGTCGGCGCCGAGCTTGGAGCCGTGGATGCCGCCCGTGCCGGCCTTGGTCGGGGCCGGCCAGCCGATGATCGTGTCGAGCTTGATGATGGACGGCTTGTCCGTGACGGCCAGGGCCTGGTGGATGGCGTCGTCGAGGGCGCCGAGGTCCTCGCGGTACTGCCCGCCGGCGGTCCAGTCCACCTCTTGCGTGTGCCAGCCGTAGGCCTCGTAGCGGGCCAGCACGTTCTCGGTGAAGGCGACGTTGACGTCGCCCTCGATCGAGATGCGGTTCGAGTCGTAGATGAGGACGAGGTTGCCGAGCTTCTGCGTGCCGGCCAGCGAGCAGGCCTCGGCCGTGACGCCTTCCTGGAGGCAGCCGTCGCCGGCGATGACGAACACCGAGTGGTCGAACGGCGAGGTCCCGGCCGGGGCGGCCGGGTCGAACAGGCCGCGTTCGTAGCGGGCGGCCATGGCCATGCCGACGGCGGAGGCGAGGCCCGCGCCGAGCGGCCCGGTGGTCATCTCGACGCCGGCCGTGTGCCGGTATTCGGGGTGGCCGGGGGTCAGCGAGCCCTTCTGCCGCAGCTGCTCGAGGTCGGTCAGTTCCAGGCCGTACCCGGCGAGGAACAGCTCGATGTACTGGGTCAACGAGGAGTGGCCGGCGGAGAGCACGAACCGGTCGCGGCCCACCCAGGTCGGGTCGGCCGGGTCGGCGCGCATGATGTGCTGGTAGAGCAGGTAGGCGGCCGGGGCGAGTGAGATCGCGGTGCCGGGGTGGCCGTTGCCGGCTTTGTCGACGGCGTCCGCGGCCAGCGCCTTCGCGGTGGCGATGGCCAAAAGGTCGGCATCGGTGAAGTTCAATTCAGTCACAGGAAGTGCTCACACATCCTTACGTTTTCGGTGTTCGATGACGGGGCGGCCGCCCGGGATTGGGGGCGGACCGGTCCGGTAGTCAAGCGTACAGTTCCCCCGCGCCCCCGCCCGATGCCGTACGTCCCTCCCGCAGGTTCGTGTCCGTGCTCGTGCGCCCCGCGCACGGCCGCCGCCGATGCCGATGCGCCGGGATAGGCAGGTCACTGGCCGGCGGCGGCCTTCAGACGGTCTAGTAGCTGGTGTGCATCGCGTTGATTGTCGCTGAACCGCTGCGGCAGGTTTTCCGCCAGCTGGTCGTAGAGCTGGGCGGCGCGTGCCGCCCGCTCGATGGCGCCCTCAAGGTCTCCAGTTTCTTCCAGATGGAGGGCGAGGTTGTACGACGACGTGGCGAGGCCTGGGAGGTAGGCGGCCGGATTGGTCTCCGCCAACCCCTCACAGATCTCCACGGCGCGGCGGGCGGGGTCCAACGCCTCCTGTCTTTGGCCCACTTCCGAGAAATGGTTGGCGTAGTTGTTTAACGATCTGGCGAGGTCTGGGAGGTAGGCGGCCGGATTGGTCTC
>JAISIU010000069.1 GCA_031261885.1 Bifidobacteriaceae bacterium | reverse complement strand
AAGAGCAACCTGCCGACCGTCGAAGGCGCCTTCGGCTCCGAACCGACTATCAACTTCCCGCTGAAGAAGGGCATGAGCTCACCCACGCCGAGCGACAGCGCCGCCGCGGAGGCGGCCAGCCCGTCGGCGGCCGCCCCGGAACCGAGCGACACGGCATCGGCCGCGCTGGCCGGCGCCTCGACCTCGCCCAGCCCATCCTCGACGGCGTCGGTCAGCCCCTTCCTGACGGCACCCACCAAGCTCCAGGCCGAGGTGCTCTCCGCAGGCAGCGGTGCGGCGGTCAAGACCGGCAACGTCGTCGTCGTCAACTACAAGGGCGTCAAGTGGGGTGAAACGGACGCCTTCGACGACTCGTTCACCCGCGGCCAGACGGCGGCGATGACCCTGTCCAGCAGCGCACTGCTCAGCGGCTGGGTGCGCGGCCTCAACGGCAAGAAGCTCGGCAGCCGCGTGCTGCTCGTCATCCCGCCCACGGACGGCGGCTACGGCCTCGAGGGCAACAGCTCCGGCTCGATCTCGGGCACCGACACGATCGTGTTCGTCATCGACCTGATCGCGCAGTATCCCTACGCCCAGCAGGCGCAAACCGACGCCGCGCCGCAACCGGCCATGAGCGAACTGGCCGCGCCATCGATCGACGCCGACGGCAACCAGTCCAGCATCAAGGTGACCGGTGCCCTCGGCAAGGAGCCGACCATCTCGATCCCGAACGGTCTGACCGCCCCCAAGCAGGTGACCACGACCATCCTGGCCAAGGGCACGGGCGAAGCCGTGGCCGAGGGTGACGACGTCCTGGTCCAGTTCAAGGCCGTCGACTGGGATGGTAAGGCGGCCGGCGACACGTGGACCGGTGTGAACCTGAACGGCATCAAGGGCCTCCAGGCCGAGTCGATCACGGCGTCCGACGCCTCCGACAGCACGAAGATCACGCCGTTCTCGCAGCTGATCGGCGTGCCGATCGGTTCACGCGTGCTCATCGAGCTGCCGGGCGACTCCGACGCCTACGCCGCGATCGCGGCCGTCGTCGACATCGTCGCGAAGGTGCCGCAGGCCTCTACCTCCCCGTCCGCGAGTGCGGCCGTTTCCGCCGAGGCGACGGCCACGGCATCGGCCACCGCCACCACGAAGGCCAAGAAAACGGCCTCCGCCAGCTCCACGAAATGACACGACAGAGCTAAAGCAAACCCCACAGCCTTAACTCACTCGTTTCTCGCCCCCACCCCGTCCCGCCGCCCCACCCGGGCCAGGACGCCGACACGAAAAAGGAGTGACCAGTGGTGAGCGTCTTCACACTCATCGTCGTCACCCTCGTGGCTGTTCTGGTGGCGGGTCTGGCACGCCGCACGCGCTTCAACGCCTCGCTCGTCGTCCTGGCCGTCGCACTGGCCGCCTCATTCGTGCCGGGGCTCACCCGGTTCCAGATCGACCCCCACCTGATTCTCGGCATCGTCCTGCCGCCACTGCTGTACTCCGCGACGCTCTCCAGCTCGCTGCGCGATTTCCGCCACGCCATCTCCCCGATCCTCCGGCTCGGCGTCGGCCTCGTCATCGTGACGACGATCGTGGTGGCGGTCGCTACGAAGGCCTTCGCCTCGGACCTGCCGCTCGCCGCCGCGGTCCTCCTCGGCGCGATCGTCGCCCCCCCGGACGCCGTCGCGGCCGAATCCGTCGGCCGCCGGGTCGGGCTGCCGCGCCGCATCATGACGTTGATCGGCGGGGAATCGCTCATCAACGACGCCACCTCACTCACGCTGTTCAAGGTCGCGCTGGCCGGCGTCGGCACAACGGCCACGATCTGGGGCTCCGGCGCCCAGGTGTTCGCGCTCGCCGTGCTCGGCGGCGTCACCACCGGCCTCGTGCTGGCCGGCCTGTTCCAAGTGGCGCGTTCCGTGATCCGCGACCCGGCCGTCTCCACCGTCCTCGGCATCCTGCTGCCGTTCATCGCCTACTGGCTGGCCGAACAGCTGCACGGTTCGGGCGTGCTGGCCGTGGTCGCGGCCGGCTTCTACATGGGCCAGGCACAGGGCCGGGCCAGCGTCACGACGAGGTTGCACGAAGGCCCCATCTGGTCGTCGATCGACCTGCTGCTCGAAGCCTTCGCGTTCGCCTACATCGGTTTGCAGATCCGCTGGGTGATCGCCGAGGTGCGCCAGTCCCCCACCGAGGCCACGGGCCGCGCGTTCGCGCTGGCCGGGATCGTGCTGGCGGTCTGCATCCTCGTGCGTCCCCTCTACATTTTCGCGACCGAGTACATTGCCCGTCTGCCGTGGCGGCGGCTGTTGCCCAGGCGGTGGCGGAACACGGACGATGACGGAGCGGGCGTTCAGCGGTTGGGCTGGCGGGACCTCTTGGTCACCTCGTGGGCGGGGATGCGCGGCGTCGTCACGTTGGCCGCGGCCGCGGCCGTGCCGCTGCGCACGGACACCGGAGAGTTGATCCCGGGGCAGGCCACGCTCCAGCTCGCGGCCTACACCGTGGCGATCGGCACGTTGCTGCTCCAGGGGCTGACGCTGCCGGCCGTGATCCGCTGGCTCGGCATCTCGAACGCGGACGAGCAGGCCCAGGACGCCGCCGAGGAGTCGCACGCCCGTCTCGTGGCGGCACGGGCCGCTTCGGAGGTCGTCGCCCAACAGGTGGAGGAGCTGTCCGACAGGGTCGGCGTCGACGAGGCCCACCGCATGGCGCGATTCGCCACCCAGGCAGTCGTCGCCCGTGAAACCGCGGCCGCCACGCTGCTCGGCCCCGATGACGCGGAGGAGGCCGCGAGCCTGCCCGAGACGCCGCCTGACGGCGGCCCCGAGGAGCGCCCACGCCGGCACGAGCACCGCAGCCAGCGCGGCGACCGCCGGGACCACCGCGACCTCCGCGCGGCCCACCTCAGACGAATCGGCCGTCGGCACGCCAAAGCCCAGGTCCGCGTCGTCGAACTCCGAACCAAGATGGTCAGGGCCCAGCGCCGGGCGATCATGAAGGAGGCCAAGGCCGGACGGCTCAACGACACCGTGCTCCGGCGCATACTGCACGAATTCGACCTCGAAGAGGAGTCGATGGCCCAGAGCTGGACCAACCGGCTATGACCGGCGACGTCATC
>JAISIU010000152.1 GCA_031261885.1 Bifidobacteriaceae bacterium | reverse complement strand
GGCGGGCCGGATGCCGTTGTACTTGGCGCCGATGATGACGTCGACCACGGACGTGTCGCGGTCGTCGACGGTCAGCTTGGCGTCGTCCGGCATGTGGGTCAGCACCATGTAGGCGGCGTCGATGCCTTTGTAGCCGGCGCGCACCAGGATCGAGCCCTGGAAGTCCTCGCTGATCGAGGCCACGGAGTCGACCTTGAAGCCGCGGGCCTGGAGGGTCTGCCCCACGGAGCCGGCCGCGCCCGTGATGGTCGAGGCGTTGAGGACCCGTACCGTGATCTTCGCGTTGGCCGGGTACTTCGCGTCATCGCTCGCCGGGCACGGCGTGGGGCCGTAGTCCGTGGCGGACGGCGTGGGGGAGCTGAACGGGTGGCTGATGAAGCCGATCGTGAGGCGGCCGGTGTAGGCCCCTGCCGCGACCACTCCGACCACGGCCAGCACGGCGGCGATGACGCCGAAGATCGCCACCTGTCGGATGAAGACGTGACGTTTGACGGCCAGGGCGGAACGTGGTTTGCGTGGCATCAGTCCTCTACCTTGGGCATCTCGGAAGTGGGGGGCAGGTCTTCGGCGGCCGGGGCGGGCGCCGGGGGCATCTCGTCGAGGTTGAGCACGCGGACGTGGAGCATCTGCCGCTGGTACAGGGCGGCGCGCACGGCACGGTGCAGCCCGTCCTCCAGGTAGTAGGTGCCGTGCCAGCGCACGACATGGGCGAACAGGTCGCCGTAGAAGGTCGAGTCCTCGGAGAGCAGTCCGGCGAGGTCAAGCATGCGTTTCGTGGTGACGAGTTCCGAGAGTCGGATCTGGCGTGGCGGGATCGCGGACCACTGTTTGGGCGTGACATAGCCATGGTCGGGATAGGGCCGTCCCTCCTGGATGGCTTTGAAGATCACACCGTGAAGTCTATTAGGCCAAACCGGGTCCCGCCGCATCGGGGCGGGCGCCGGGTCACGAGGCGGACGGCAGGTCCGGCCCCTGGGCTGTGGGGCTGGCGGTTTGGGAGGCCGAGAATTTGGTGTCACGGTCCTTGTTCGTCGTCGTGTCGTGGCAGGTCTTGCCGATGATCGCCTCCGGCCAGCTCGAGCCCTCGACGTCGCGGCAGTTGGGCAGCCTGGGCGCCGTCATCTTCCACTCCCAGTTGCCGTTCTGGTCCTTGACCAGGTACATGTGCTCGGTGGTCCGGTTGTAGGGATTGTTGACGCAGCGGTAGTTCACGGTGGCGTAATCGCCGTCGACGGTGGGTACCTCGCCGCCCGTGTCGATGACGACCGCCTGGGTCGGGTTGACGGCGGTCTGGGCCGCGGCCGCGGCGCTCGGCGAACCGGCCGCCTGCATTTCGGCGGCATAGGAGGCCGCGTTGCTGGCGGCGTTGTGCACGTCGCCGGCGCACAGCGTGTAGAGGTACTGCATGATCTTGAGCTGGTCGCCGGCCAGTGTGGCCGTGTCGACGGGGCTCGGCACCTTCGTGTTGGGCGAGGCGTTGGTCGGCAGGTAGGAGGGGGTGGCGTCGTGGCTGCCGCCGCCGCAGGCGGCCGTCAGGCCGACGGCGCAGGTCAGTGCAAGGAATGCGCCCGCCACACGCAGCCAGCGGTGGGTCAGTGTGGGGGTGTGGGGGAAGGCGGTGCGAAGTCGTGCCATGTGCGGAACTCTCAGTCCTCGGGGGTCGGGTCGGTATCCGTGACCCAAGGCTAGCGCCTCCGCCTGAGCGCCGGTGCATGGTCATAGCCCAGGACCGGCTTGTCGGCAGGCCTCTTGGCCGAAACTGCGCCAGACAGGGTAGGGGTCTTATGCCCAGCGCGCATCCCGACACCGGGCTCATCCCCATTTAGAATGATGGGTATGAAACAGGTTCCCCGCGACGAGGTGGTGGCGTTGCTCGCGTTGCTGCGGCTGCGGCCCAACCGCATGACGTGGGAAGCCATTGGCAATCAGGTGTCGTTGGAAGGAAGCGCCCAGGCAGTCCTCAGTGGTCTTGGGACCGCTGACGGCACCTTGTTCCCCGACCCCGGCACACTCGCCAGAGTGACGGCGGAACGTGCTGCTGCCGAGTCGGCGCTCGCGAAGTGGGAAGCGGACAAGCTGACGTTCGTGACGATCCTGTCGGACCAGTATCCGGAGCAGCTGGCGGGTGTGTTCGACGCGCCGCCGTTGCTGTTCTACCGAGGCGATCTTCGGCCTGATGACCGTGGCATGAGTGTGGTCGGATCGCGGAAGGCGAGCCCAGAAGGGCTCGCCTTGGCGGCTGAGGCGGCGCGAATCCTCGTCCGGAACCGCTTGACGGTCATTGCCGGGCTGGCCGCCGGTATCGACACGGCGGCCCACCGCGCGGCGTTGGACGCGGGTGGGCGGACGGTGGCCGTGTTGGGGACCGGCATCAGCCGGTACTATCCGGCCGCCAACCATGAGCTGCAGAACGCGATCGCCGAGACGGGGCTTCTCCTGTCCCAGTTCTATCCAGACGAGCCTCCGACCAGGAACACGTTCCCTAAGCGGAACGGCACCATGTCGGGCTACGGGCTCGCGACGATCATCATCGAGGCGGGCGAGTATTCGGGAGCGCGCATTCAGGCGCGCAAGGCCGCTGGGCACGGTCGGCCGTTGATCTTGACGGAACAGGTGGCCCAGACGACTAGCTGGGGCAAAGAGCTGGCAGCGCAGCGTGAAACATGGGTCCGTGTGGTGTCCACCCCCGACGAGATCGAAGCCGCCGTCGCGGATCTCGCTGCTGATCCGATCAGTCGCATGGTCGATCAGCCCGAGTTCGCCTTCTCATGACTGACCAGCAAGCCGACACGCAGCTTGATCGCTACGTGCGGACGCACTACAGCCCCTTGCTCCATAACGTCAATCCCAATGGCCCCCATTTGTGTGCGGTGTGCCGGTTACCGCTGAATCCGCAAGAGCCGCACGAGCGGTGTCCGCAGTGTGAGGGACACGTGAGGCAGGCTGCCGCAGCCGGTGCGGCATTGGCCGATGACGTGGCCTTCCTGACCTATGCGGTGGAGGGACCTTCGGTTCCGACACGCGCGCCTGCCCTGAGTCGGCGCATCGCTGCCGGCCGCCAGGTCTACAGCGTCCTGTACGGATACAAGAACCCCGACCGGGGGCGCATGCACCGCTCCTTCAATGACATGTTCGCGTGGGTGACTTGGGTGTTGCGGCACCATGCCAACTGCGTCGGGGCTATGGGCGCGCGGCCCGAAACCGTGTCATGGCAGTGGGCGACGGTCCCGTCCGTCCGATCCATCAGGGGAGGAGATGAGCATCCCCTCCATCGGATCGTGCGTCAGGCGCTATCGGGTAGGAGTGAAGCGGTGCTGACAGTGACGGATGCGGGGCTGGGCGCCGGCCAGAAGACTCGGCATTACGATCCCGCGATGTTCCGCGCCGAGGTCAAGGCCGATCGGGTGCTTCTTGTTGATGATTCGTGGGCGACTGGTGCAAACGTTCAGAGCGCGGCCAGTGCGCTCAAACGAGCGGGCGCACGCCATGTGGCGGCGTTGGTCGTCGGCCGCCTGCTGAGGCCGGCGGGTTGGCCCCCAGCCCTCGCTTTCTTGACGAAGCACGCAGTGCTCGACCAACCTTTTGACTGGTCGCTTTGTCCGTGGACGGGTGTGCCGCACAGTTCCTAGGAGCTGTCGGGTCCCAGGAACTGTCGGGCACTCTGACGGCGCGAAACGCCGCTTGCGTGACAACGGCGAACGTCTCGCGCTCTTGCTCGACGCCTACGAAAAGATGATGAGCTCCGGCGAGCTCAAATCCAAGGGTTGGCGCTTGCGGGCGCTGTGATGCCCGGGACTGGTCAATAGGCTTGGGCTGTGAAGATTGTCGTGACCGGCGGGGCCGGGTACATCGGGGGGCACGTCGTGAGATCGCTCCTCGGGCGGGGCGACGACGTGGTCGTCGTCGACGACCTCTCGGAAGGGGCGGCCGCCCGGATCGGCGCGGCTGAGCTGGTCCGGCTCGACGTCGCGGATCCGGCCGCGCTCGGCGGTCTCGCCGCGGCCATGGCCGGTGCGGACGCGGTGGTGCACCTCGCCGCGCGCAAACAGGTGGGGGAGTCTGTTCGGCGTCCCGCGTGGTATTTCCAGCAGAACGTCGGCGGCGTGGCGGGCGTGTTGGCCGCGATGGAGCGGGCCGGCGTGGGCCGGCTCGTGTTCTCCTCCTCGGCGGCCGTGTACGGCGTGCCGGCCGACGCCGGGGCCGGTGGCCGGATCGTGGAAACCGCGCCGACGCGGCCCGTCAACCCGTACGGCGAGACGAAGCTCGCGGGCGAGTGGGCGATCCGTGACGCGGCCGCGGCGTGGGGGCTCCGGGCCGTGTCGCTGCGCTATTTCAATGTCGCGGGGGCCGGTTGGCCGGATCTCGGCGACAGCGCGGCCCTCAACCTGATTCCGCTGGTTTTCGAGGCCCTCGACGCCGGCGGCGTCCCCGTCATCTTTGGCGAGGACTACCCAACTCCGGACGGCACCTGCGTGCGTGACTACGTCCATGTCCGCGACGTCGCGGCGGCGCATCTGGCGGCTCTCGACCGCCTCGCCGCGCCCGGGCCGGCCGGCGCCGCCGCCGTGAACATCGGTACCGGGGTCGGCGCGTCCGTGAGGGAGGTGATCGCGGCCGTCGCCCAGGCCGCCGGTCGTGCCGTCGCGCCGACCGCCGGGCCGCGGCGCCCGGGCGATCCGCCGAGTCTCGTGTGCGACCCGGGGTTGGCGCTCCGTGAGCTTGGGTGGCGGGCGTCGGCCGGGTTGCCGGAGATCGTCGCCTCCGCGTGGGCGGCCTGGCGTTCCGCGCACGATGCCGGTGCGCCGGCGGGTGGGGCCGTCGCCTGAGCGGGGTGGCGGCCGGGCACGCTGCCGCGGCCGTGTCTTCTCCGGGGAGGGCCGTCATCGTCCGTGTTGTATTCGGGAGGTGACGGGTGCGCGTTCGGTTGGCCCGCCATCGGGCGGACGATGATAGGCGACCGCCCACTGAGGTGACTAATTCCGCTGTGGGCGAAGCGACATCGGACACGCCCGGGCGACTCGTGGCAACTGCGAATTTGATCGTTAAATCCCTGTGCAGACGGCGTGTCGCGCCCCATTGCGCGTGTTGGGCGAGAAAAGTATTTCCACTTAATGACTTGCACCAGTTCGCTAGGAGAGTAATCTAGTGCCGATCCGTGCGGTCCGCCGAACCACGGCAGGCCGCAGAGAGCGAAACCCCCCAAGGAGCGCCCTAGATTGCACGGGAGACACAGCCCGGTGCGTCAACCTGATGTCGCACGACGGGTCGAGGCCGGTGCCTCGACCCTCGTTGACGCACGCTCGCGCAGCAATCGGGACGGTCCTCCGTGAAGTTCCGCCAGATCGCACAGCACTGAGCCGAGCACCCCACCCGGCCTCACTCCATGATCGTCACACCCCCAATGGCCCTAGCCACAGTGGATCAATGACAGATCGCACGTGAAAACCCCGATAAACCCCTGGCCCCGACCCTGAACCCCCGGAATCCACCAAAGCGTCCCGCGCGTGTGTCCCTCGACACGCGGCGCCGGCGCCGCGACAGATACCTTCCCGGTTCCCGGTCAACCCCTCACTGGGCAGCAGCCTGATAACCACAGAAGGAATCGCACATGTTCTCCACCAGTGATGCACGCACCCCGCGCGGACGCGCGGCGCGCCTCGCCAAAGCCGTGGCCAAGCCGGTCGCGATATTGGCGGCCATCGCCTTCACTGTCGGTATCGGCAACCTCGCCGTCGCGAAGCTCGCCGACCAACAGGCGAACGCCGACACCATCCCGTTGACCGGCGCGACGCCGTCGGTCAACGCGGCGTCGGACTGGGATGGAACGTACAACTGTGACACGCTGTATGCCGTCTCCAGGAATCAGCACATCTACTCGCTGAACACCGCCACGGCCGGCACGACGACGCTGGGCGAGAGCTGGAACAACTGGACCGTGCCCTTCGGGTTGCGCGCCGACACGATGGCGCTCGGCTACTACCCCGGGACCAAGACCCTGACGGCCTACTACTGGTACTACTCGGCCCAGCTCTCGAAGCAGGACCTGGTCGGGTACACCAGCGCGGACGTGCCCGACGACAACTTCTACACGGCCGTCGCACAGCTCACGAGCGGCAACACGACGGCGGTCAAGACGTTCGCGGTGCCGAACCCCGGCACCACGGCAGTGACGAGCGACCCCCGGACGAGCTTCGACTTCTGGTCCGGTGGCGAAGTGGACCAGCTCACCGGCGAGATCTACTTCTCCGGCGGCGAGAATGCCCAGATCACGACGACCAACAAAACCAACACGATGCGGTTCATGCGCTACGACCCCGAAACGGGCAACGCGATCAACTCCGGTCCGCTCCAGGCCGAGCCCGGGACGACGCCGCTCGACGGCGTCTACCCGTCCTCCGACATGGCCGTCGACGCCGAAGGCAACCTGTACAACCTCGTGGGCGGCGCCGACAAGCAGCTGATCCGCGTCACGCCCTCCAGCACCTCCGATTGGACGTACTCGCTGGTCGGATCGAAGAAGATCTCATCGGACGCCATCGGTGCGGACACGAACATCTGGGGCGTCGCCTTCCTCGACGGCACGCTCTACGCCGACAACGCGAGCGACGACAATCAGCTCGCCGCGATCGACCCACTGTCGATGACCGCGAAGAAGGTCGGCAACGTCGTCGGCGAAGGCGCCCACGAGGCCATCGAGGACCTCGCCAGCTGCCAGGCCGCGCCCGTCATCCGCGGCACCATCTACAACGACGCCAACGGCAACGGCAAGATCGACTCCGGTGAGGGCGGTGTCGCCAACCAGACCGTCGAGATCTACGGCCAGGACCGCAGCTCCACGGCCGACCCGAAGCCGCTCAAGTACCTGGGCGACCAGACGACGAACGAGAACGGCGAATACTCCTTCCTCGTGAACTCGCTGAAGGACGAGGACAAGGACCTCACCGGCGTCTTCTACATCCGCGTCAAGCAACCACAGATCAACGGCGTCAACGCGGCCCAAACCTGGGCCGGCGGCACCACGACGACGACCGGCAGCGACAACAAGGTCGAACCGCTGTGCTACAGCTCCACGAGCGGCGACTACACGCCGCTCACGGCTGACGGCAAGTGCCTCGGGGCGCGCGGCGACGGCATCGACCACAACCTCTCGACGACGGCCAGCGGCACGGATCCGACGAACGCCACGAGCGGCGCCGACATCGTGACCCGCGTGACGATGGCGGCCGACACGAACGT
>JAISIU010000345.1 GCA_031261885.1 Bifidobacteriaceae bacterium | reverse complement strand
TGCCCGATTCCGCGAACGCCTTGAGCGCCCGCGTCACGAGGGCGCGGCCGATCCCGCGCCGCCGGTAGGCCGGGTCGACGCCGAGCCGGTGGATCGACGCCTCGGTGCGCTTGCCCTTGCTCCAGGCCTGGAGCTGCACGCGCGCCAGCACGTAGCCGATCACGTGGTCCTTGCCCTGGGCCGGGTCGATGGCCACGAAGCTCCACTCGGGCTTGTACTCGCCCCAGCGCCGGTGCCAGGCGAGCGCCGTGGGCGGCCCCTCGCCCCAGGCCTCGCCCGAGGCCCGTCCGTGGCATTCGAGCACGGAGGCCTCCGACACCTCCGAGGCGTGGCGCACCACGATGCCCTCGGGGAAGTCCGGTTCCGGGATCGGCGCCGCGAGGTCGCGCCTGACCCTGAGGTAGGCCATCTCCTGGGAGAAGCCGGCCGCCACATAGAGCCGCCGGCGGTCCGCCGCGACGTCCTCGACGTAGGCCGAGAGCCTGGCCGGCCCGCTGCCGGAGACGCGGGACAGCATCTGGCGCGCCCGCCCCTCCTGCCAGGCCAGCAGCGCGCGGCCGATGCCGCGCCCGCCCCAGGACGGGTCCACCGCCCCGTAGAAGACAACGTTCGCGACGTCGCCCTCGGGCCACAGGTGCACGGCGCCGTAGGCGCGCATGATGCCGACGCGGTCGAAGCCGCCGAGCGTGTCGACGCCGATCCGCTCATCGCGCACCACGAGGTCGACGATGACGTCCGTCACCGAGTCGATGAGCGCGCCGTCCGCCTCCTCGGCTTCTTTGATGAGCGAGGTCAGCTGGTCCAGGTCCGTGGGGACGAGCCGGCGCCATTCGAGCTGGAGGTGCGGCGACGGCACCTCGGCGTGGTGCGGCGCCCGGGCACGTTCCGCGATGGAGCGGGGGCGGCGCTGATCGCTCACGAACGGTCCTTTCGGCGTGACAAGTCTTCGGGGAAGGCCGGGACGGCCTTTGGTCCCAACTGTAACCGATGACGTGCGGTGCCGCCCACCACGCGGGCGACCGGCCGGCATCGTCGGCTTTCCTTCCGGCCGGAGGACGATGCCGGACCGGCGGCCGGGTGGGAAAAGTCGCGCGACGCTGCCGGGCCGCGGGAGTCAGGCGTCGATCTTCGACGGGTCCAGGTTGACGGCGTTCTCGACGAGGAAATCCTTGCGCGGCGCGACGTTCGTACCCATGAGGAGGTCGAACACCCGCTCGGCGGCGGCCGCGTCCGCCATCGTCACGCGCCGCAGCGTCCGCTTGCCCGGGTCCATCGTGGTCTCGGCCAGCTGGTCGGCGTCCATCTCGCCGAGGCCCTTGTAGCGCTGCACTGGTTGCTTGTAGCTCCGACCCGCCCGGTCGAGCTTGTGGAGCAGGCCGTGCAGCTCGGCCTCCGAGTAGGTGTACTCGACCCGTTTCGGCGTGCGGCCCGAGCCGGAGATCTCGACGCGGTGCAGCGGCGGCACGGCGGCGTAGACGCGGCCGTCCTCGATCAGCGGCCGCATGTAACGGAAGAACAGCGTCAGCAGCAGCGTGCGGATGTGGGCCCCGTCGACATCGGCGTCCGTCATCATGATGACCTTGCCGTACCGGGCTTGTGAAATGTCGAAGCTACGGCCCGAGCCGGCTCCCACCACCTGGATGATCGCGGCACACTCGGCGTTGCTCAGCATGTCGGAGATCGAGGCCTTCTGGACGTTCAGGATCTTGCCACGGATCGGCAACAGGGCCTGGAAGTCGGAGCGGCGGGCCAGCTTCGCGGTCCCGAGCGCGGAATCGCCCTCGACGATGAACAGCTCGCTCTTGCCGACGTCGTCGGACCGGCAGTCCGCCAGCTTGGCCGGCAGCGAGCTCGTCTCGAGCGCGTTCTTGCGGCGCGTGATCTCCTTGTGGTTGCGGGCCGAGATGCGGGCCCGCATCTCCCCCACGACCTTCTCGAGGACCATCTGCGCCTGGTTCTTCTCGCCGCGCTTGGTCGAGGTGAGGCGCGCCGTCACGCCCTTGTCGACGATCCGGGAGACGATGCCGCGCACGGCCGCCGTGCCGAGCACCTCCTTGGTCTGGCCCTCGAACTGCGGTTCGGCGAGCCGCACCGTGACGATGACCGTCAGACCGGCCAGGACGTCATCCTTCTCGATGCGTTCCGCGCTCTCCTTCGTCGACACCTTGAGGCGCCGCGCGTTCGCCTCCACCTGCCGGCGGACGGCCCGGAGCAGGCCCTGCTCAAAGCCCTGGACGTGCGTGCCGCCGTGGGGCGTGGTCACGGAGTTGACGAACGACTTCGCGACCGTGTCATAGCCCGTGCCCCAGCGCATCGCGATGTCGACGTCGACGCGCCGCTCCACCTCGGCCGGCGCCAGGTGGCCGTTCTTGCCGAGCTGCTGAACCACTTCCTTGAACGTGCCCTCGCCCGTCAGGCGCCACGTGTCGTGGACCGGCGGGTCGGGCGCGAGAAAGTCGACGTAGTCGACCGTGCCGCCCTCGTGCTGGAACGTCTCCTCCCGCGGGGCCTCCGGGTCGCGCAGGTCCCTGACCTGAAGCTTCAGGCCCGGCACCAGGAAGCTCGTCTGCCGGGCGTGGTCGATCAGGCCCTCGGTGTCGAAGACGTCGCTGCCCGGGAAGATCTGCGGGTCCGCCCAGTAGCGCACGCGCGTGCCCGTCTTCTTCTTCGGCAGGCGCGTCGCCACGACCTTCAGCTCGGAGCCGTCCGTGAACGGCTCGAACGGGCTGTCCGGAGCCGGCCCGGACTTCGGGTCGCGATAGACGCCGGGTTCGCCGCGGTGGAACGTCATGCGGTAGGTCCTGCCGCCGCGGTCCACCTCACAGTCGAGGCGTTCCGCCAACGCGTTGACGACGGAGGCGCCGACGCCGTGCAGCCCGCCCGTCGCCTGGTAGGTGCCGTCGCCGAACTTGCCGCCGGCGTGCAGTTTCGTGAAAACGACCTCGACGCCGGTCAGGCCGGTCTTCGGTTCGATGTCCACGGGGATGCCGCGGCCGTCGTCGTCCACCTCGACGGAACCGTCCGGGCGCAGCGTGATCGTGATGGTGCCGCAGAAACCGGCCAGCGCCTCGTCGACCGAGTTGTCGATGATCTCCCACGCGCAGTGCATGAGGCCGCGCGAGTCGGTCGACCCGATGTACATGCCGGGCCGCTTGCGGACCGCTTCGAGGCCCTCCAGCACGGAGAGGTGGCGCGCGGTGTACTCGGGCATCGGAGAGGCATTCGGCACGAGCGATCAGTTTAGCGGGCGGTCGCACCATGGCCGGGCAGGGCCGCCGATGTCGGCGCGCCGGTCCGTTGTTGGCTGGCCGGTTGCGCGGTGGCCGGGTCGGCCCGTCGGGGCCGCGTCGTAGGCCGGCCGCGCTGCGCCGTGCGTGAAATCACGCACATATTGGCCAGTAGTTTTCCCATCTTTGGCGAATGCGTGGTTGTATGGAGGCATGACAACTCCAACATTGACGTCTCCCCCCTTGCTCGCGACCGATCGCTGTGATCGCTGTGGCGCCCGCGCGGCGGTCCGAGTGACGTTGATGAACGGGGAGCTCTACTTCTGCGGGCATCACGCCCGTGAGTACATGCCAAGCCTCAAGGCCCAGGCCCTCGAGGTCTTCGAAGACCCCGCCTACCAAGAGGCGCAGGCCCAGGCTTCCTCCAAGCACTGAGGCCCAGCCCCACTAGACCAGACGAAAGAGGGGCGCCGCAGGATCCCTCCTGCGGCGCCCCTCCCGCGTTCTTGATCAGTCCAGGTAATCCCTTAGGACCTGGGAGCGGCTCGGGTGACGGAGCTTCGACATCGTCTTCGATTCGATCTGGCGGATCCGTTCGCGCGTGACGCCGTAGACCTTGCCGATCTCGTCGAGGGTCTTCGGCTGGCCGTCGGCCAGGCCGAAACGCATCGAGACGACCCCGGCCTCACGCTCGGAGAGGGTGTCGAGCACGGCGTGCAGCTGTTCCTGCAGCAGCGTGAAACTGACCGCGTCGGCCGGCACGATAGCCTCGGAGTCCTCGATGAGGTCGCCGAACTCGCTGTCGCCGTCCTCGCCCAGCGGGGTGGACAGTGAGATCGGTTCACGCCCGTACTTCTGGACCTCCACGACCTTCTCGGGCGTCATGTCGAGTTCCTTCGCCAGTTCCTCCGGCAGCGGTTCGCGCCCGAGATCCTGGAGCATCTGCCGTTGCACGCGGGCCAGCTTGTTGATGACCTCGACCATGTGGACCGGGATGCGGATGGTGCGGGCCTGGTCCGCCATGGCGCGTGTG
>JAISIU010000329.1 GCA_031261885.1 Bifidobacteriaceae bacterium | reverse complement strand
CCGAACGCGCCCGCCGTCTGGCCACGGCCCCCGCGACCGCCACGGCCGCTGAAACCGCCGACGCGCGGACCGCCGCCACCGGTGTTGCCGCCGTTGCCGGAGCCGGGACGGCCGGAGCCGTTCTGGCCGCCGCGCGGGGAGCCTGCGCCGCCACGGCCACGGCCGCGACCGGCCGCCGCGCCCTGGCCGGGCCGGAAGCCGCCTGGGTGCGGACCGGGCCGGGGACCCGGCTTGGGACCCGGACGCGGCACCGGACGGGGACCGCCCGGATGTTCGGAGTCCTTGGCGTGGCCGCCCGGACGCGGCATGCCCTGCTTGGGGGCGAACGGGTTGTTGCCCGGGCGCGGGCCGTGGTGCTGCGGCTTCATGCCCTGGGTGGAGGAGAACGGGTTGTTGCCGGGTCGGGGACCGGGCTTGACGCGCGGCCTGGGAACGCCCGCCACGGGCGCCGCCTTGTCCGGAGCGGCAGGCGCGGGGGCCAGCTTCTCCGGCGCCGCGGCCTTCGGTTCGGCCTTGGGCTCCGGCGCGGGTTCGGGCTGCGGCGGTTCGGCCGCCACGGCCGGCTCCGGCTGCGCGGCCGGCTCGGGCTGCGGCGCCACCGGTTCGGGTTCGGCCGCCTTGGCCGGTCCCGGCTTGGGGCCGGGCTTGGGCCCCGCCTTGGCGCTCGCTTTGGCCTTCGCCTTGGGCGCGGGCTCAGGTTGGGCTTCCGGTTCGGCTTTGGGTGCGGGTGGGGGGAACGCCTCGCGCACGGCCCGTTCGACCGGCGCCAGGACCGTCGAGGACGGACCCTTGACGTATTCGCCGATCTCCTTGAGCTTGGCGAGGACTTCCTTGCTCGTGACGCCGAGCTCTTTAGCCAGCTCGTGTACGCGCTTTGCCACGTCTCTCCTGTCTTGGCCCGCTCAGCCGAGGCAGGAACGGACCAGTTAGTACTGGGTACTACTCATCTGGGGGCACTCATTTGGTGTCCATCTGCTTTCCACCCGCTTTCCGTGGGTCTCAAGTCTTGCCATTGGCCGATCTGGTCTGCCAGCCCTTCGGCAGCGAGCCGGCCTTGGTGGCGCAGCGCGCGGGAGAAGGCCCCGTGGCGCACCGCCGATGCGACGCACACCGGGTCGGGATGCACCCAGGCACCCCGTCCGGGCAGGCGGGCCGCGGTGTCGAGAACGAGCGCCGCTGGGGCGGCGCCCGGATCCAACACGACCCGTACCAGAGCGGACCGTGGGCCGCGCCGATGGCAGCCGACACACGTGCGAACGGGAGCGTTCATGGCACTCCCCTTCCCACGGCGCGTTGCCGGGCCAACGACCCAAACAAAGTATGTTACCGGATTGGAGCCCCCGGACGCACACGGGCGCGCCCCGGACCAGGTGGTGGCCCCGCCCGGGTGCACCGCTCTCCGTCCGTGCGGCAGCCGTCATCGGCGGCGTCCTCCCTGGGCGGACCCGATAGACGATGCCGGCCCCCGGGTGACGCTCTGCGCGAACCGGAGTGGTTTTCGCGGCCCAGGTGGGGCACCGACAGCCGCAGGGCGACCGTGAACCGCTACTATGGTGGCGTTCCCAGAAACACCCCACTCCCCGTTTCTATGCAGGTCGCTGATGAGTCTGTTTTCGAAACCTGAGCCGGCGCCACGGCCGGTCACCGGTGCGGCGCCGCTCGGCCGTGACCGAATCGTGCGCGTCATGGACCAGCACGGGTGGGTTTACGACATCGACTCCGACGGCGACATCGGCGGCTTCTGGGGGCCCGACCGTTTCTTCTTCTTCGTCTCGGGGCCCGACAACTGCGTGCTCCAGGTGCGCTCCCGCTGGCACCAGAACCTGCCGATCGAGCTGCGCTCCGCCGTCCGCGAGGTGCTCGACGAATGGCACCGCCAAACCAACTGGCCCAAGGGCTACACCCGCGTCGACGACAGGGGCCGGCTCTGGATCGAAGCCGAACACACGGTCGACTTCGGGGCCGGCGTCACCGATGCCCAGCTCGACGACACCGTCGTCATGTCGATCCGCACCGAACTGCAGCTGTTCGACTTCCTGGCCGGGCGGTTCCCCGTGACCGTGAGCCGCAAGGCCGGCGACTGACCGCTACGCCTCCGGGCCGGCCGGCTCGGCGACGTCCGGCCGGATGTCGATGCGCCACCCCGTGAGCTTCGCGGCCAGGCGCGCGTTCTGCCCCTCCTTGCCGATCGCGAGCGACAGCTGGAAATCCGGCACGATGACGCGCGCCGACCGGGTCGCCTCGTCGAGAATCTCGACCTTCGAGACCCGGGCCGGGGACAGGGCGGCCGCGACGAACTCCGCCGGGTCGTCGCTGTAGCCGACGATGTCGATCTTCTCGGAGCCGAGCTCCGCCATCACGGCCCTGACGCGCTGCCCCATGGGGCCGATGCAGGCGCCCTTCGCGTTGACGCCCGGGCCCTTGGCGCGCACGGCGATCTTCGTGCGGTGGCCGGCCTCGCGCGCGATCGAGACGATCTCGACGCTGCCGTCCGCGACCTCCGGCACCTCGAGCGCGAACAGGCGCTTCACGAGGCCCGGGTGGGTGCGCGACAGCGTGATCGACGGGCCCTTGAGGCCGCGTGTCACCTCGAGCACGTAGGCGCGGATGCGGTCGCCGTGCTTGTAATGCTCGCCCGGCACCTGTTCGTGGGCCGGCAGGATCGCCTCGACGCCGCCGACGTCGACGTGGACGTTGCGCGGGTCGCGGCCCTGTTGGACCACGCCGGCCAGGATGTCGCCCTCCTTGCCGCGGAACTCGCCCAACACCTGGGCGTCCTCGGCGTCGCGGAGGCGCTGGACGATGACCTGGCGGGCCGTCGAGGCCGCGACGCGGCCGAAGCCCTTCGGGGTGTCGTCCCACTCGCGGATCTGGTTGCCGGCCTCGTCGAGTTCCTCGGCCCACACCGTGACGTGCCCGGTCTTGCGGTCCACCTCGACACGCGAACGCTGGGCCGCCCCCGCGGTGCGCTGATAGGCCGAATGCAGGGCCTGCTCAATGGCGCTCAGCAGGAGGTCGAGTGAGACCTCGCGCTCGCGCTCCAGCGCGCGCAGCGCCGCCATATCGATATCCATCTGTCACACCTCGGCACGGTTCGGCCGGTGCCCTGGGATGCGTCGACGCACCGGACACCGTCAAGGATCTTCCTCTGGCTCCAGTCTAGGCCACGGCCGGGCGGCCGGGAGCCATCCGTGGGCGGGGTGCCTCCGGCTGGGGAGCGGCGCCGCAGGGTATCGTGTTACCTCGCCCAAGACGGTAGGCGGCCGCAGCATTTCCAGCCCCGGCCCGGACCGCCCGAGCCCACCGAAGGAGAGTCGATGCGCCAAGCGCTGCACGGGATCAAACGTCTCATCAGGCGCATCGGACGGCAGCTGCTCCGGCCCTTCAGGCGCCTGAAACGGCGCATCAGGCGCACCCTGTTCTTCCGCCGCAACCGTTGGCTCCACTACATCCTCGGCTACAAGTTCTGGTCCCGCCGGCCCGTCGACCCCCACCAGGTGGCCTTCCTGTCCGACTCCCGCGCCGGGTTCTCCGGCAACTTCGAGTTCCTGAAGGCCGAGCTGGAACGGCAGGACCCGGCGGCCAAGATCGTCGGGATTTTCCGCCCCGGCCTGGCGGCCCACCGGCCGTGGCGCGACCTCATCGCGCTGCCGAAGGTCATGGCCACCAGCCGGATCATCCTCGTCGACGACTTCTACCCGCTGATCTACCCGATCGAGATCCGCCCGGAGTCGGAGCTGATCCAGGTGTGGCACGCCGTCGGCGCCTTCAAGCGCGTCGGCTGGTCGCGCCTCGGCCTGCCCGGCGGGCCCGTGCCGGGGGGCCTCACGCACAAGAACTACACGTGGGCCACGTGCAGCGCCGAGGCGATCCGCGCCGACTACGCCGAGGCCTACGGCATCGACGTCTCGAAAGTGCTGGCGCTCGGGGTGCCGCGCACCGACGTGTTCTTCGACCAGGCGTTGATCCGGGAGCGGGCCGATGCCGTGCGCGCCGAGTACGGCATCGCCCCCGGCCAGAAGATCGTGCTGTTCGCGCCGACCTTCCGCGGCCACGGCCAGCGCACGGCCCACTACCCGGACGACTGGGTGGACTGGGACCGCCTGGCCGACCAGCTCGGCGACGGCTGGCGCGTCCTCGTGAAGATGCACCCGTTCTGCAAGCCGCTCGACGAGCTGCGCCCCGACGTCCAGAAGGTGACGGACGTGACGCGCGTGCGCGAGATCAACGACCTCCTCATGGCCGCGGACGTGCTGGTCACGGACTATTCGTCGACGATCTTCGAGTACGCGATGCTGCGCCGGCCGATGGTGTTCTTCGTGCCGGACTTGGAGGAGTACATCTCGATGCGCGACTTCTACCGGCCGTTCGACCACTACACCGTGGGCACGACCGTGACGGACGGCGCCGAGTTGGCGGACGCCATCGCCCACGCGACGGTCGACGAGGCGCAGATGGACCAGTTCGTCGCGCGGTTCACGGAGGCGTGCGACGGGCATTCGACCGAGCGGATCGTGAGCGACCTGCTGGTGCCCGGCGCCAAATACCAGACGGACACCGCCCGGTTCTGAGCCGGCCGGCTCATTGCGGAGCCGCCGATGCCGGCGCTCGCCCCGGGAACAGACCGAGCGTCAAGACTTTTGGCTCGTAAGAGGGCGTTTTACCAGCCAAAACTCTTGACGCTCGAAATAGAAGAAACGGGTTCGGTCGGGTCAGTTGGCATCGTGGACGATGCCGAAACTCGCCTCAGGCGGCCAGCGCGGCCTTCACCGTCTCCGCCACCTGGGCGGCGGCCTGGCCGACCGGGATCGTGGTCGACTCGCCGCTCAGGCGGTCGCGGAACTCGACCACGCCGTCGGCCAGGCCCTTGCCGACGATGACGGTGTACGGCAGCCCGAGCAGCTCAGCGTCGCCGAACTTGACGCCGGCCGAGACCTTGGGACGGTCGTCGTACAGCACCTCGACGCCCTGGGACTCCAGGTCCCGGGCCAGTTTCTCGGCCGCCTCGAACACCTCGGCCGCCTTGCCCGTGGCGACGACGTGGACGTGGGCCGGGG
>JAISIU010000297.1 GCA_031261885.1 Bifidobacteriaceae bacterium | reverse complement strand
TTGACCGTGATCTTCGCCTTGCCCTTCTTCAGCAGTTGGAGCCGGCCGGCCTTGTCGATCTTCGCGACCTTCTTCTTGGAGGACTTGAACGTGACCTTCACCGCCAGGGCGGTCTTCGGTCCGAGCTTCGGCGTCAGGTACAGCACCCGGCCGCGCTTGAGCTTCTTCTTCAGCTTCACGGCCACTTTCTTGACCTTCGCCGACGAGGCCGCCGGACGCTTCCGCAGCACCTTGACCTTCACGCGGGTCTTCACGGCGCCCGAGCTGATGGTCACCCCCGCCTTGCCGGGCCGCTTGGCCTTCACCTTCCCGGCCGCGGACACGGTGACGACCTTTGCTTTGGAGGACAGATAGGTCAGAGCCGTATGAGCGCCCTCGGCCGTGTACCCGAAGGCCGCCAGCTTGTACTTCTTGCCCTTGAGCAGGTTGATCGACTTCAACGCGGCCTTTACCTTCACGGCCACGGGCCCGGTCGTGGCCCCGGTGCCGGAACCGCCGGAGCCAACCGACGAACCGCCGGAACCACCGGTGCCAGTCCCAGCGCCACCGGTCCCACCGGCGCCACCGGTCCCGGGCTCACCGCCGGAGCCGGGCTCACCGCCCTGGCCGCCCTCGCCGCCCTCGCCAGAACCGCCGCCGGTGGCCTCGCCGAGGGTGACGTCCTGGCCGCCGACGTTGTCGCCGTCGACCGTGAAATCATCCGACGCCCCGGGCTCGTGACCCGGTGCGGTCACCACCAGGTCCCAATCGCCATCGGGCACGCCCGGGACCGTGAACACCCCATCGGGACCGACTTCGACCGGCCCGGCCACGAGCACCGCGTTCTCATCGCCGGCACAGCCCTTCGGCACGACGACCACTTGGGCGCCCGCCGGCACCGGCGTCGGAGTCACCGAACCCGACACCTCGTAGGTCGCGGCGGGCGCCGCGAACGCGATGGTGACATCGACCGCATCGGTCAGGCCGTCCAGGGCCCAGGTCCACGTGCCATCGCAATTCCGTGTAAGGTCGCCGACCGGCTCCCCGTCGCCGCCAGTTACGGTGACCGTCTGACCGGCGCCCGGGTCCAACGTCAACGACACGTCCCCGTCGGCATCGGCCGCGACCGTACCGCCATCGGCGACCGATCCGGACCCATCGGCCACGGTCCCGTCACCGGTGATCGTGACGGTCACGCCGGCCTGGCCGGACCCGCCGCCCTCGCCCGAGCCGCCCTCACCGGAACCGCCCTCACCAGAGCCGCCCTCACCAGAGCCGCCCTCGTTGAATTCGCCCACCGTGATATCGCCGGCCGTTACGACGCCGGAGTCATCGACGTCCACCGCCGCGGACCCCGCCGGCTCGCCGGCCTGGTCGTCCACGGTCACCGTGTAGGAGCCGTCAGGCAGCCAGGGCAGCGAATAGTTCCCGTCCTTGTCGGTCTCGCCTTGGGCCACGATATTCCCGTCCTCGTCGGTCAATACCACCGGCAGATCAGGAGTCGCTGGCTTCACGCTGCCGGACGCCACGCGGTCGGCCGGCAGCAGGGTCTCATGGACACCGTCCGCGTCGAGCACGAACACGTTCCCTCGCGCCGGGTCGATGTTGGTCGTGGATATGCCGTTCGAAGAACCAGTGAATATCGTGCGGACCTTCTCGAATCGGTACCCGCCCTCTCTGCTGGGGGTCTTCGAGCTGTCCGGGATCTTGGAGTACTCGGTCACCCCGCACTGCGGGCCACCGCGCTCGGACACGTACAGCAAGTTGTCCGGACCGATTGTCAGCTGCCGGATGGTGCAGCCATCGGTCGGCAGGATGTCGGGGGTTAGCGGCGTGGTTTGGTCATCGCCGCGCGCGCGGACCCCGCGCGTGTCCGATCCGCTGACGGGTCGCCACGCCGGGTAGCTGCCCGCGGGGGAGTGCTGCGAGTCGTCCAAGTACTGGTCGGCGAGTCTCGACCACACCCACACGCCCGTCTCAATGCCGTCATTGGTGTTGTTCTCATAGCTGTAGACGAAGCCTTGCCCGTCGACGGCCACTGACAGTCCTATCCCCGCCCAGCCGATTCCGATGTTCTTCCCGAACGACGTGCCTTGGGCATTGATCACATCCCGCCGCGTGAACGTTGGGGTACCGCCCTCGACGGCGGGGGCCGACTTCTGCCACACCTCGTCCCAACCGCCATAAACGCCGGTGTAGATCAACCCGTCGTTATCGATGGTGACCGAATAGTTTCCGCCGTTGTCCGCACTCGAATTCGAGCCAAGGCTGTCGTAACCGCTTCCGCTGGAACTCGGCCGATACAGTTGGAGGTGGCCGCCCCAGGCCGGCACGTACACCAAACCGTCGCGATCCACCGCCATCGTGTAGCCCGGATAATCGCTGGCGATGACCGTGTCGCTGGTCCACGAGCCATTCGGCTGCGGCTTGTAGACGAGCAACTTATTGGCAGCAGTATCGCCCTGCGCCCAATACCCCACGTACAGCCAGCCCGTGTTCTTGTCGGCGAAAATGGCGTAGGGATTGGCGCCCAGGTCGAGAGTCGTCCCGAGCCCGCCGTCGCCGGCGGTGTCGCCGAACATGACGCGGAGCGTGTGGTCGCAGCGCAGGTCCGGGTGGGCGCCCAGGTCCAGGGTGTACGTCCACTCACCGTCGCCCGCCGTCTGGAGATCCCCCAGCACGTTGGTCCCGTCCAACAGCAGTCTGGTCGGGGCCGCCTTGTCGGCAGCGGTCGACGTGATCGTGAATTGCTGGCTGCCAGCGACCGGGATCGACAATGACCCCGCCGGGCTGATCGTCCCCTGGCCGGCCACCACCATCGCGTAGAGCGCGTACGTTCCGTTCACCGGCTCGGATGAGCACGTGGTCGCCGCCGCGGTCCTATCCGCGCCGGCTCCGACGGTCCCGCCGGGCGCCGCCGCGCCCGCCAGCACCGGGGACAGGGTGAGCGCCAACGCCCCCGCCGCCACCAATCCGATCAGCCGGCCGGCCCGGCGCCGGCCTGGGCCAACCGGTCTCCGAGACGTCCCATAGTTATGAGGCCAAGATTTCCCCGCCATCGTGCGCATTCCTCACCAGGACGATCATCGAATGAATGAAAATCAAGGGCGAGGTGGGCGTTGAGAGTCGGGACGCCCATACGGCAGAAACCGCCACACGGTTAGGTTATTAGTACTCTTCTTCGCCCGGCATGCCAAATCCGATGCCGCGCCGGTCCCGCCATCGCCGCCCCTTCCTTTCTCGGAAAGCACGAGGCCGGCTGCGCGCGGGGCACGGCCCGGTCACTGGATCGCGAACACCACGCCCAGAACCTGGTACGGCACGATCCGCGTGATGCCGGCCAGAGACGCCACGGTGGCCGGCTTCCGCGTGTCCTTGCCGCCGCCGTCCGCCAGCTCGCCATTGAGGTTGCCGCCCCACGCCGAGACCGTGCCGTCGGCGTGGACCGCGAACAGCGTGGGCGACTCGACGCTGAGGTCGCCCACGAACGCGACAAGGCTCGTGACGCTGCTCAGCGAGGCCAGACGGCGCGGCGAGAGGATGCCCGTGCGCTTGGGATTGGCGTCATACGTCGTCTCGCGGCCGCTGAACAGGCCCCAATCGTCGTTGCCCCAGACCCACACGTCGCCCTTCTTCGTGACGGCCATGGCGCTCGTGCCGCCCCAGCCGTCGTAGCCCGTGTCGAACTCCACGAGCTGGGTCACGCCGGTCAGACCGGACACCCGCGTGGGAACCGTGCGGTAGGTCTGAGTGCCGTCGCCGATCTGCCCCCAGTCGTTGTCGCCCCAGGCCCACACCGTGCCGTCCTTGGCCACGGCGTAGGCCACCGCGCCGCCGTACCCGCCCGAGTCATGGATCGCGACCGGGTCGTTGAGCCCGGGCACCCGCGTCACGAGCGGCACGACGGCGCCGTCCACGACCGGCGGCTTGGTGAACCCGCCTTTCGTCGCGAGCGGCAGCCGGTAGGTCCGGCAACCGGAGCGGTCTGCGCACCAGTTCCACACGCTGCCGTCCTCCTTGACCGCGAAGGCCGCGTCCTCGCCCTCCAGGCGCGCGACGTCCGTCAGGCCCGTCACCCGGACGGGCGCGGCGAACGTCACCGCACCATCCGTGACCGTGCCCGACACTTTCCACGTCCACACGGTGCCGTCTTTCTTAACCAAGGCGACCGTTTCACCGCTTGTCGCCGCGAGGCTCGTGACGCCCGTGAGGCCGGGGACGGCGGCCGGCGTGGATGGAACGTCATCGGCCCCGCCCACGGTCTGGGTGTCGGGAACCAGCCAGGCCCAGACCGTGCCGTCCTTCTTGAGGGCGGCCACCCCGTAGCTCTGGTCCCCGACCGCGACGAGCGAGACGACGCCGTCGATCCCCGCTACCTGCGTGGTGCCGACCGGAGCGGCCAGGGCCTGAGCGTCGGCCGGGCTCGTGGGCCACTGCCAGACCGTGCCGTCCTTTTTCAGGAAGTACGTCTCATACCCCGCGAGCCCGATGTCGGTGACGTCCTGAAGCTGCCCGATCCTGACCGGCAGCGGGAGCCCGGCCGGCGTGGGCTCGTCCTCATCGCCGTACCCGCCCCAGGCCCACACCTGCCCGCTGCCGAGGTCGGCGGCGGCCGGGTGGGCCGTCGCGGTCGGCGTGGCCGGCGCGGCGGAGCCCGTGGCGGTGGCGCTCGGCGGACCGGACGGGGCCCGCACCGCAGCGGACGATGCCGTGGCGGAGCCAGCGGGCGAGCTCACCGGGACCAGTGCGTTCGGCGCGCCGCCGCAGCCGCTGAGCAACCCGGCCGCGAGCGCGGCGCAACAGACGCCGGTGATTCCGACACGGCGGCGGGCAAGGTGATGAAGCATCATGGTTTCCCCCAGGACATGGCGATTGCCTCATTGATCCGCGGGACGGCGGGCCGCCGGCGGGGGGCGGGTAGGCGGTTGGCGGAGGCGCTGGGCCACGGCTGTCACGGCTCACGGTAAGCCTCCGGTGGCCTAATTTACGCTTCTCTTCGCCGCCTTTTCCCGCTTCTCTCACCTTCCCTTCACCCTTCTCTCGGATCGTTCACGGGCCGCTATGGTTTGGGTATGCCCGATGACGCTCCTTTGGCCCCGGCCGCTTTCGGCGGCGATGAATCGAACTCGGCGGCTGGCGCCGCCCCGGCCGCGCCGCGCGCCGTGCCGGCCCAATGGGTGCTGACGCTGTCCTGCCCGGACCAGCCCGGCATCGTCCACGCGGTGACGGGCGCGATCGCCGAGCGCGGCGGCAACATCCTCGAATCGCAGCAGTTCGACGACCTCGACGCGAGCCGCTTCTTCATGCGCGTGCAGATGGAGGCGCCGGTCCAGGGGGCCGAGCTGGCGGCCGCGCTGCAGCCCGTGGCGGCGCAGTACCGCATGGTGTGGAACCTCGACGCGGTGGGCCGGCCGCTGCGAACCGTCATCATGGTGTCGAAGGCCTCCCATTGTCTTCACGACTTGTTGTACCGGCGGGCGCAGGAGGCGCTGCCGATCGACGTCGTCGCGGTGGTCTCGAACCACACGGACCTGGAGGACGTGGCCGATTTCTACGGCGTGCCGTTCCGCCACATCCCCGTGACCAAGGACACGAAGGCCCAGGCCGAGTCGCAGCTGGAGGCCCTGGTTCAGGACCTCGGCGTCGAGCTCGTCGTGTTGGCCCGTTACATGCAGGTGTTGTCGAACGATTTCTGCGCGCGGCTGCCGGGCCGCATCATCAACATCCACCACTCGTTCCTGCCGAGCTTCAAGGGCGCCCGGCCGTACGCGCAGGCGCATCAGCGCGGCGTGAAGCTGATCGGCGCGACGGCCCATTACGTGACCGCGGACCTCGACGAGGGCCCGATCATCGAGCAGGACGTGCAGCGGGTCACCCATGCCGATTCGGTCTCCGACCTGGTCAGGCTCGGGGAGGACGTGGAGCGGCGGACGTTGGCGCGGGCCGTCCGGTGGCA
>JAISIU010000179.1 GCA_031261885.1 Bifidobacteriaceae bacterium | reverse complement strand
GTTGCCGTGAGGTACGCCAAACCCGGGGTCGGCACAATGCCGACATCCGTGACGTCAACACCAGCGCTGGCCAGACCGGCCGCCACGGCGGCCGCCAGGAAATCACCGGACAACCGGCTGTCCTGGCCGATCACGGCCTTGGGCCGCTGCCCAGCGAACATCCCGTCCGCCGCCAGCACACGCGCCGCCGCCACCGCCAGGTCAAGCGCCAGCTCCGCAGTGAGGTCGCGGCCTGCCCGGCCGCGCACGCCATCCGTTCCAAAGAGCCGGGGCAATGGAGCCTCGGTTCAGCGCTTGGAGTACTGCGGGGCCTTGCGAGCCTTGTGCAGACCGGCCTTCTTGCGCTCGGTCACGCGAGCGTCACGAGTGAGATAGCCGGCCTTCTTCAGGGCCGCGCGGTTGTGCTCGCGATCGATGTTGTTCAGCGCCCGCGCCACACCGAGGCGCAGCGCGCCCGCCTGACCGGAGGGGCCGCCACCCGTGATCCGCGCGATGACGTCGAACCGGCCCTCGATGTCCAGCACCGTGAACGGCGAACGCACCAACTGCTGGTGGATCTTGTTCGGGAAGTAGTTCTCAAGCTCACGCCCGTTGATGGACCACTTGCCCGAGCCCGGCACGAGCCGCACGCGGGCAATGGCTTCCTTGCGCCGCCCGAGCGCCCGCCCGGGGGCGGTCAGCGACTGACCCTGACCCGGCGTGGCCGGAGTCTCGGTGGTGTAAGACGAGGGGACGACCTCGGTCTCCTCTTCGATGGTGGCGGTCTCAGACACTGTTTTCCTCTCCCCGGCCCCTACTGGGCCACCTGGGTGAACTCGTAGGGAATGGGCTGCTGCGCGGTGTGCGGGTGGTTGGGACCGACGTACACCCGAAGCTTGGTCAGCTGGCGACGCGACAGCTTGTTCTTCGGCATCATGCCCCACACGGCCTTCATGATCGCCTCTTCGGGATGCTTCGCGAGCAGATCCTCGTAGGCGGTGGCCCTGAGGCCGCCCGGGAAACCGGAGTGGTGATAGGCGATCTTGTGCGTCAGCTTGCGGCCGGTCAGCGCGACCTTCTCCGCGTTGATGACGATGACGAAGTCACCCGTGTCCTCGTTCGGCGTGAAAGTCGGCTTGTGCTTGCCCCGCAGCAGACGCGCGGCCTGCGAGGCGAGCCGACCGAGCACGACATCAGTCGCGTCGATGACATACCAGGCCCGGTCGATTTGCCCGGCCTTCGGGGTGTACGTACGCACAGTATTAGCCCTCTAACGTAGGTTGTCCGGTTCACGCCCGGACAGGAAACGTGCCCGAGGCGGTGAGTGCAGGTGGCGAGGCAGACACCAAGGTGCGCTGCCCGCACAGCTACACAACCCTACCCGCCCCAGTTCATCGCGTCAAAGTCGCCGGCGTACCCGCGGCCGATGCCGACCCCCGCCAGCCCGGTGGCTGGTGGCCAATGCCGCCACCCACCCGAGCGTCAAGACTTATGGCTCTTAAACCCTGCGTTTAGGAGCCAAAAGTCTTGACGCCCGCGAGCGACTCAGGCCGGCCCTCCGGCGGCATCGTGCGCTCACCCGGGCAGGGAACGCCTGGTCCGTGCCCGAGCGGCCTGGGCGGCGAGCGCCGCGTCCGGCGGGTACGCGACCCGTTCCAACGTCAGACCGTGGGCCGGCATGACGGCCGGCTCCCCGCGCCGGACCCCAGAGACGAGCAGCGCGGCCAGCCAGTCGGCGTCGTGGCGTCCACCGCCGATGGCGGTCAGAGCCCCGGCGATGAACCGCACCATCGAGTGGCAGAAGGCGTCCGCCTGGACCCACAGCTCGACGGTGCCCGTCGCCTCGTCGCGGCTGACGGTCAGGTCCTGCAACGTACGGATCGTGGTGGCGCCCTCGCGCGGCTTGGCCAGGGCCGCGAAGTCATGCTCGCCGAGCAACACCGGCGCGGCCGCCGCCATCCGGTCCGTGTCGAGCCGGCCCCTGACCCAGGCCACGTGCCCCCGCGTCAGCGGGTCGCGGACCGCCTCGGTATCAGCCATCCGGTAACAGTAGCGGCGCCACAACGCTGAGAAGCGGGCGTCGAAACCCTCCGGAACTGCCCTGGCACCAAGGACCACGACGTCGTCGGGCAGCACGCGGTTCAGGCGGTACGTCACGAGCCCGGCCCAGCCTCCGTCATCGGCGGCCCCCCCGGCGGTCTCGGGCGGCCCGGGTGGCTCCAGCGTGCCGGGCCGCGCCGCACCACGCGGCGGGCGCCGCAGCGCTTGGACGGTTTGGTCCGGCAAGTCCAGATGGGCGACCTGCCCGCGGGCGTGTACCCCCGCGTCGGTGCGCCCGGCTACGGTGGTGCGGGCCTGCTGCGGCGTCAACCTGAGGACGCGCACCAGAGCCGCCTCGAGGACGCCCTGGACCGTGCGCAGGCCAGGTTGATCCGCCCAGCCGTGGAAGTCGCGGCCGTCGTATGCCAGGTCCAGCCTCAGCCGCGTGCTCACCCGGCGAGCCTACCGGACCGGCCCCGCCGGCATCGTCCGCACCCGCCCGGCCGGCATCGTCCCTTTCCCTCCCCCGCCCCGCTGGCCGGCATCGTTCCTTTCCCATCCCCGCCCCGCCGGCATCGTCCCGTCTCTCTTGCCGGGAACGCCCCGCCCACGCCGGCGCCCGCCCCGGCGCTCAGCCCAGTTCCGGGTACGCACTGAGGCACGAAAACGGCGGGCCCGCAACCACCTGGGTTGACGGGCCCGCCGCCTTGACTGTGACGCGCTCAGCCGAGCGCCGAATCACTTGGACTCGTCGTCCGCCTTCTCCGGCTCAGCCTTCGCCTCGGCATCCTTGGCCTCCGACTCGGCCTTGGCCTCGTCCTTCGGCGCTTCATCCTTGGCGTCCTTCGGCGCCTCGGCGGCCTCGGCCTTCGGCTTGTCGGCGGCCGAATCCTCGGCCTTCTCGGCGTCCTTCTTGGCCGGGTGCTTCACCGCGGACTTCGGCAGGACGACCGGCTTCTTCTCCTTCGGCTTGACCTCCTCGAGGACCAGTTCGACGACCGCCATCGGCGCCGCGTCGCCCTTACGGGGACCAAGCTTCACGATCCGGGTATAGCCACCCGGGCGGTCCTTGACGGCCTCGGCGATGTCCGTGAACAGAACGTGCACCACGCTCTTGTCCCGGATCACACGCATCACACGGCGACGCGAGGCGAGGTCGCCGCGCTTGGCGAACGTGACGAGCCGCTCCGCGTACGGCCGGAGGCGCTTGGCCTTCGCCACTGTGGTCGTGATCTTCTTGTTCGCGAACAGGCTGGTCGCGAGGTTCGCCATGATGAGGCGCTCATGCGCTGGACCGCCGCCGAGCCGAGGGCCCTTGGTCGGGGTTGGCATAGTCTTCTTCTCCTAAATCTTCAGATCAGAACTGATCGTCGCTGATGAATTCCGGCGTCACATCCGCCTGGTCGTATTCGACCGGCGAATCCTTGAGGCTCAGGCCGAGGCTGGTCAGCTTGTCCTTGACCTCGCTGATCGACTTCGTGCCGAAGTTGCGGATGTCGAGGAGGTCGGCCTCGCTGCGGGCGACGAGCTCGCCCACCGTGTGGATGCCCTCACGCTTGAGGCAGTTGTAGGACCGGATCGTCAGGTCCAGGTCCTCGATCGGCAGCTGCAGGTCCGCCGCGAGCGCGGCGTCCGTGGGCGAGGGACCGATCTCGATGCCCTCGGCCTCGACGTTCAATTCGCGCGCCAGACCGAACAGCTCCACCAACGTCGAGCCGGCCGACGCCATCGCGTCCCTGGGGCTGATCGCCTTCTTGGTCTCGACGTCGATAATGAGGCGATCGAAGTCGGTGCGCTGTTCAACGCGCGTGGCCTCGACCTTGTACGTCACCTTCATCACGGGCGAATAGATCGAATCGATCGGAATGCGTCCGATCTCCTGTTCGGGGCTCTTGTTCTGCACCGAGGAGACGTAGCCGCGGCCGCGCTCGACGGTCAGCTCGATCTCGAGCTTGCCCTTCTGGTTGATCGTCGCGATGTGCAGTTCGGGGTTGTGGACCTCGACGCCGGCCGGCGGCGTGATGTCCGCTGCCGTGACCTCGCCCGGGCCCTGCTTGCGCAGGTACATGACGACCGGGACGTCGTGTTCCGAGGAGACGACCAGCTGCTTGAGGCTGAGGATGATCTCGGTCACGTCCTCCTTGACCCCCGGGATCGTCGAGAACTCGTGGAGGACCCCATCGATCCGGATCGACGTGACGGCCGCACCGGGGATGCTCGAGAGCAACGTGCGGCGGAAAGAGTTGCCGAGCGTGTAGCCGAAACCCGGCTCGAGCGGCTCGATGATGAAGCGCGACCGCTGTTCCGAGACAGGTTCCTCGGTCAGGGTCGGACGTTGCGCGATTAACACGCGGTATTCCTTTCGTTGTGCGGAGCGCCCGCTATTTGACGCTCCAAAATCGGTGGCGGCGCCCCCGCGGGAACACCACCCGGGTGAGCGAACCCACCCGTGTGGGCCGCGTCATCGGACACATCGCTGAGAGGCGTCCGATGACGGACCAACAGTGGTGAGGCGAGGTCGCCTCAGACGCGGCGCCGCTTGGGCGGACGGGCGCCGTTGTGCGCCTGTGGCGTGACGTCCGAAATCGATCCGACTTCGAGGCCGGCGGCCTGAAGCGAACGGATCGCCGTCTCGCGACCCGAGCCCGGGCCCTTGACGAACACGTCGACCTTCTTCACGCCCTGCTCCTGGGCGCGGCGCGCCGCGGCCTCGGCCGCCAGCTGAGCGGCGAACGGGGTGGATTTGCGGGAGCCCTTGAAACCGACCTGGCCAGAGGAGGCCCAGGCCAGGACCGCGCCGCTGGGATCCGTGATCGAGACGATCGTGTTGTTGAACGTCGACTTGATGTGGGCGTGCCCCAACGGGACGTTCTTCTTCTCCTTGCGCCGAGTCTTGCGAGCGCCCGACGTACGTGTCTTTGGAGGCATTTTGAGTTCTGATTCCCTTCAGAGTCTTGAGGTCGTGGGCGCGTGGCCTACTTCTTGGTGGCCTTCTTCTTGCCGGCGACGGTGCGCTTGCGGCCCTTGCGGGTACGCGCGTTCGTCTTGGTGCGCTGGCCGTGCACCGGCAGGCCCCGGCGATGCCGGATGCCCTGATAGCAGCCGATTTCCACCTTGCGGCGGATGTCGGCGGCGATCTCGCGCCGGAGGTCGCCCTCGACCTCGTAATTTGCCTCAATGTAGTCGCGCAGGGCCACCAGTTCCGACTCGGACATGTCCTTGACCCGGAGGTCCGGGCTGACGCCCGTGGCGGCCAATGTCTGCTTGGCGCGCGTGCGCCCGATGCCGAAGATGTAGGTCAGCGCGACTTCCAGCCGCTTCTCACGCGGCAGATCAACGCCTGCTAGACGTGCCATTTGGTCTTACTCCTTGCGAAGTAGGCGGAGGTCGTGGCACCACCCCTCCGGCCGGCTGGCCGGCCCCGGCCTCCGACCGGGGGTGAGGCCGCAGTACTGCGGCCTTGAATGGTGCCCTGATTGCGGGTGCGCCGGGACCTAGCCCTGACGCTGCTTGTGACGGGGATTGACGGAGCAGATCACCATCACGCGCCCATGGCGGCGGATCACCTTGCAGTGATCGCAGATCCGCTTGACGCTCGGCTTTACCTTCATGTGAAAACGGTTCCTTTTGGGCTTACTTGTAGCGGTAGACGATCCGGCCGCGGGAAAGGTCGTACGGGCTGAGCTCGACGACTACACGGTCCTCCGGCAGGATCCTGATGTAGTGCTGGCGCATCTTGCCGGAGATGTGCGCCAACACCCGGTGCTTGTTGGTCAGCTCGACCCGAAACATCGCGTTGGGCAGAGCCTCAACCACGGTGCCTTCGATCTCGATTACGCCGTCCTTCTTTGCCATATCCTCCGCTGCTCTCGTGGGTTCGCGCGCCGACTTGGTCCACCGGGGCGGTCACGATGACCGGATGGTGGCGGGGGCACGCGGGCGCACCCTTGGGCACGCACACAAGCGCTCATTGTACGGCGCGCCGGACCTCCCTAGCAAACGGGCCGAATCCCTTGGGCAAGGCCGCACGCTCAAAGCGTTGGATTGGGCGGTTCCGGCAGCCCGAGCTCACGCAGCATCGCCGCGCCCCCATCGCGCGCCGTCAACGCCCACACCCCGTCCGTCGTGCGGACCACCGTGTGCTCAAAGTGCGCCGCCAGCCCACGATCCGCCGTCAGCACCGTCCAGCCGTCGGGCTGGGGATCGAGGTCAATCGATCCCTCGACGATCATCGGCTCGATCGCGAGCGTGCACCACGGCACCAGCCGCGGGCCCGGACGCCGGGTCGGGAAGTTCGGAACATCCGGGTCCAGGTGCATGGCCTGTCCGATGCCGTGTCCCACGTAGTCACGCACCACGCCGAACTTCGGGTCATGCCGACCGACCTCGGCCGTGACGGCGCGGCCGATGTCCCCGACGTGATGGCCGAGGGCCATCGCCCGGATGCCGGCCCACAGCCCGGCCTCGGTCGCGGCCATCAGCCTGGCCGCGATGTCGGACACCGGGCCGATAGGGAACGTAATCGCCGAATCCCCATGCCAGCCGTCAAGGACCGCGCCGCAATCGACGGACACGATGTCCCCGCGATGGAGTACACGCTCGTCCGGGATGCCATGGATAACGGTCTCGTTGACCGACAGGCAAATGGATCCCGGATAGCCGAAATAGCCCTTGAACGACGGCACCGCGCCCTGGGCGCGAATCACGCTCTCGGCCACCTCATCGAGCTCAAGCCCCGAAACGCCCGGCTTCGCCGCCTCGCGAACCGCGTCGAGCGCGTCCGCTACGACGAGCCCCGCCCGCCGCATGCACAGGACCTCGTCCCACGATCGGGCCGGTAGTTTCAAGGGATCCTCGCCTCAGGCGATTGCGGCGTCGGCGGCCGCCCGCAAGCGCACGGCCACGTCCTCGACGCTCCCCATGCCGTCAACCCGATGCAGGCTACCCCGCCGCTCGAATTCACCGACAATCGGTTCCGTCTTGCTGTGGTAGACGCCGATGCGCTCGCGGATCACGGGCTCGGTGTCGTCCTCACGCCCCTCGATCTGCGCACGATGCAGCAACCGCGCCACGATCTGGTCATCCGGGATCGACAACAGGATGGCTCCGTCGACACTCTTGCCGGTTTTCGCCAGCATCGTATCGAGCGCCTTCACTTGCTCCATGTTCCTCGGGTAACCGTCGAGGATGAAGCCCGGAGCCGCGTCGGGTTCGGCCAGCCGCGCTTCAACCAGCCGATCCGTCAACTCGTCCGGGACAAGGTCACCGACGGACATATACCGTTCGGCCTCAATCCCGAGTTCCGTCTTACGCGCCAGATTGTCGCGGAAGATCGCGCCCGTCGAGATGGCCGGCACCCCGAGCGCTGCCGCTAGACCGGCAGACTGAGTGCCCTTCCCGGAACCGGGAGGACCCATGAGGACGAGGCGAGCGCTCACCGCAAGAACCCTTCGTAGTGACGTTGCTGTAGCTGGGACTCGATCTGCTTCACGGTGTCGAGACCGACGCCGACGATGATCAGCAGCGTGGTCCCACCGAATGGCAGGTTGTTCGTCACGTTGATCGCGATGAACAGGATGGACGGGATCAACGCGACGATGGCCAGGTACAACGAGCCCGGGGTCGTGATTCGCGTGATCACGTACTGCAAGTACTCCGAAGTCGGCCGACCGGCGCGGATGCCCGGGATGAAGCCGCCGTACTTCTTCATGTTGTCGGCCACCTCGTCGGGATTGAAGGTGATCGACGTGTAGAAGAAGGCGAAGAAGATCGTCAGCAGCGCGTACAGAACAAGGTAGAGCCAGCTGCTCGACGTCAGGTTGCGGCCAATCCAGACCGACCAGCCCTTCGTCTGATTGCCGAACTGCGCGATCATGGTCGGCAACGTCAGGATCGACGAGGCGAAGATGACCGGGATCACGCCCGACATGTTGATCTTGATCGGGATGTACGTCGAGGAGCCGCCATAGCTCCGACGACCAACCATCCGCTTGGCGTACTGGACCGGTATGCGGCGTTGCGACTGTTCGACGAACGAAATCAACACGATGACCGCTATGAAGACGATCAGGACCACGATGAAGTTGGCCACGCCATTCGTGCCGCCAGCGATCGAACCCATCGAGCCGGGGAACTTCGCGATGATCGACGTGAAGATCAGCAGCGACATACCGTTGCCGACGCCGTGCTCCGTGATCAGCTCAGCCATCCACATGATGACGCCCGTACCGGCCGTCATCGTGACGATCATGAGGAACAGCACCCAAACCGAGTGGTCGGGAATGATCTTCGATGCCTCGCTAGACCCCGTGGTGCCGAACAGCGCACCCGTCCGGGCCGTGGTAATCACGACAGTGGACTGCAACACCGCCAACGCCAGCGTCAAGTACCGCGTGTACTGCGTCAGCTTCGTCTGCCCCGACTGACCTTCCTTGTAGAGGTAGTCGAACCGTGGGATCACGACGCGCAACAGCTGAATGATGATGCTCGCCGTGATGTACGGCATGATGCCGAGGGCGAAGACTGACAGCTGCATCAGGGCGCCGCCGGAGAACAGGTTAACCAACCCGGTGAAGCCGTTCTGGCTGGCCGAACTAGAGACGCTCTGCACCGCCGAATAGTCGATGCCGGGCGTTGGGATGTACGAACCAAGCCTGAACAACACCATGATCATCATGGTGAACAGGAGCTTTCGCCTGAGGTCGGGCGTTCTAAACGCCCTGGCGAATGTTCCTAGCACGTGTCCTCCTCGAATA
>JAISIU010000103.1 GCA_031261885.1 Bifidobacteriaceae bacterium | reverse complement strand
CTGAAGGCGGTCCATAAGACGGTCAAGTGGGGCGGGAAGGTCACGCTGACGGGGAAGGTGAAGGCCGCCGCGAAGCAGCTGGCCAAGAAGGCCGAGGTCGAGTTGTTGTTCAATCCCGTGGGCGCGGGCTACTACTGGATCGCCAAGAAGGTCAAGACGAACGCCAAGGGCAAGTTCAGCCTCAAGGTGAAGGTCTACGCCACCACGAAGTTCAAGGTCGAGTATGTGGCGAAGGGCAAGAAGGTAATCGCCGGGTCCAACACGGGGATCAAGAGCACCACGGTGACGGTGAAGCTGTCGAGTGGCGATGCAGCGCAGCGGGCGCTGAACGACGCCGCCGTGAAGACGTGCATCGGGGACGCGGCCAAGTATGCGCACGGGCCTGGTGGTGCGCCGTCGTTCCGGGCGGCGGGCGGTCCAGTCGGCTTCACGGCGTCGGGGGCGTTCGCGGTGAGCCACTTGCAGTGCCAGGGCGGTGGCTCGTCGACGTCTCAGGTGCCGGCGTGGAAGACGCCAGTGGCGACGTACTGGCATCAGGCCGGTTCGACCTGGCAGGTGGCGGCCTCCGGCACGCCGGTCTGCTCGACGGTCGACGGGCAGGGCTGGCCGGCGGCCATAATGCCCACCTGTCACGACGCCACCGCCAACACGGACCGTGCCCCCCACTGAGGCTCTGTTCTCAGTGTTTTTCAGTCGGCGCGCCACAGGGCGTCGATCGGAAGTTCGTAGATGCGGTCCTCAACTGGCCGTCCGTGCGCGGCAGTGTTGAGGAGGACGCCGGCCAAGAACTGTTCGCCGGTCGCCTCACGCAGTGCCTTGAGCCCGGCGAAGTCGGCCGGTTGGGAGCGGCGCCCGGCTTTGACCTCGATGGCGACGACCTGGTGGCGGCGGTTCTGCAGCACGATGTCGACTTCGGCGCCGTCGTAAGTGCGCCAGTAGCCGCCGAGCGTCAGACCGGGTGTCCAAGCGACCTCTTTGGCCACCTCGCCCATGACGAAAGTTTCTAACAAATGCCCGAACTGGCTGGACAATGGCGATTGCGGGTCTCCGAGCGCGCTGGTGTCGCTGGCGCCGAGCAGGCTGGCCGCGACGCCTGAGTCGACGATGAAGGCTTTCGGTTTGGTGAAGGTTCGAGGTGTCATGACCTTGTTCCACGGCCGGATGATCCGGATCAAGAAGGCGTTCGCGAGCAGCATGGTGTACTCGCGTGTGGTCGGTTGTGGCAGCCCGAGTTCGCTGGCGAGACGTGCGATGTTGACGACCTGTGCGGTGCGCGGGGCGAGAAGTCCCAAGAGAGTGGGCAGCATCGCAGCGTGACGCACTTTGCGAAGTTCGCGCGCGTCGCGGTCGAGCGTCAGGGCGACATAGTCATCGAACCACTCGTCTCTGGCCTCGCCCTCCTCGCGGCGGAGCGCGATCGGGAACCCGCCGCGCACCAGCCGGGCGGCATACTCGTGGCGGGATGAGCCGTCCCGGTGACGTGACGCGTCTACAACGGCAGCTGGTTCTTGGAACAAGCCGGCGAGTATGTCCGGTGCGGTGCCGTCGATCTCGCTCTGCGCAAGCGGCCAGATGATCCGGCGGTTGAGCCGCCCGGTCAGCGCCTGGCTGCCGGTCGGCAGCGCGGCATGGCGGGTGGATCCGGCGAGGAGGAATCGTCCGGGGGTCTCTGCGCCGCCGAGGAGAAACTTCATGGCTTGCAGCGTTTCCGGCGCCTTTTGGTATTCGTCGACGCAGACGAGGCCGGTTTGATCGAGCTCCAGTTCTGGATCCTGTCGCACGGCCTCGCGCACCACCTCGGAGTCGAGGTCGAGGACACGGCCGTTCCGCTGGTCGGCGATGACGTGGAGCAGGGTGGACTTGCCGACGGCGCGGGGTCCCTCGAGGAGCACGACGGGGTTGCGCCCCATGGCTTGTTCGATCACCGGTTCGACCCGGCGGGGCACGATGCCAGAGGTGCTGTTCACAGTCTCACTCTAACATCAAACTTTATTTTTTCGGAACACTAAACATAGTTTTTTCGGTACGTGAACCGTTATTTTTTCTGGGCTTGAACCGTGGTTTTTCGAGACCGTGGCGGTGTGCGGCCCGCACCGACGATGTCGGCGGGCCGGTAGCGTGGCGGGGTGAGGATCGCCACGTGGAACGTCAATTCCATCCGGGCGCGGTTGGACCGCGTCATCGCCTACCTGGAGCGGGCCCAGATCGACGTGCTCGCCATGCAGGAGACCAAGGTGAAGGACGCCGCCTTCCCGGCCGGCCCGTTCGAGGCCGCCGGGTACGAGGTGGCGGCGTTCGGCCTCAACCAGTGGAACGGCGTCGCGATCGCCTCCCGCGTGGGGCTGGACGATGTCGTCCGCGGTTTCCCCGGGCAGCCCGCCTGGGGTGACCCGCCGGCTGTGGAGGCGCGCGCCCTCGGGGCCACCTGCGGCGGCGTCAGGGTGTGGAGCTTGTACGTGCCGCACGGCCGGGCGTTGGACCACCCGCACATGGCGTACAAGCTGGAGTTTCTCGCCGCCCTCCGCCGCGCGGCCCAGGGCTGGCTCATCGAGGGGGCCGGTCCCCAGATCGCGATCGTCGGGGACTGGAACGTGGCCCCGCTCGACACCGACGTGTGGGACATCGCGGCGTTCGAGGGCTTCACCCACGTCTCAAGCCCGGAACGGGCCGCCTTCCGCGCCTTCGCCGAGGCCGGCTACCGAGAAGTGACGCGCGAGCACCTGCCCGCCGAGCACCTGTACACGCAGTGGGACTACCAACAGCTCAGGTTCCCCCGAAACGAGGGGATGCGTATCGACTTCGCCTACTGCTCGCCCGTCCTCGCCGAGCGCGTGGCGAGCTGCGCCATCGTGCGCGATGAACGGAAGGGCAAGGGCGCGTCCGATCACGTCCCGGTCGAACTCGACCTCGCCTAATTCAGCCGAGGGAATAAACCCTGGTGCCGGGCCGTTGGAATGAGGTCACTTCTCCGTGACACTAACCGCACCGGAACGGAGTCCCTCCATGCTGTCATTCGACCGGATCCGCGAGATCGGCCGCCGCTGCCTCGCGGTCGGCATCGTGCTCATCGTCGTGGGTATCGCCCTGCGACTCGTGATCGAGAGCGTCTTCGCGGATTTCGTTTTCCACCAGGCATTGTTCGACGGTGGCCACCCTCTCGCGAATACGGTGAGCACGGTCATCGACTCCCTCATGCTGTACGCCACGGTCCCGGCCGGCGCGCTGATGGCGGCCGCCGGCGTGGTCCTCGGCTGGTTCGGCAAGACCCGCCGGCCGGGCGCGGACCAGCCCGGCCCGGCCCCCGCTGGCTCCCCGGCCTCCCTGGTCTCCGGCCGCAGCCACGTCCACAGCAACCCGACCCAGATCTGACCCAAAGGCAACGGCCGGGTGGTCGCTCCTTGTGGGGAGCGCCGCCCGGCCGTCGCATGTTCGCGAACGACCGCGCCTCCGTCGAGCTGGCCGTGGTCACGGCGATGGCCGTGGCGGCACTGCTCACCTATACCATCAGGGGCAGTGGCAAGCCCATACTCCCGGCCGCCCGTGCGGCTCAGCCGGTGCGTTAGCGTGGGGCACATGCCTGAGAACGATGGGTCCGCTCCTGGCGCGGGGTCTGCTGGGTGGTACGAGTACCGCCGCCGTGGCGACGGCGAACGGCTCGGGTGGATCCGGGAAGCTCCGGCTGCCGGCGAGGCGGGGGACATGGCCGGGGACGGTGCCCGCTGGGTGCCGGTCGACCTGTTGGGCCGCGACCTTGGCGCGCCGGGCGAGTGGCCTGACGCGGAGGCGGCTCTTGAGGCTCTTGGCCTCGGCTACCTGGGCGGCGTGTGGACCCTCGAGACGCCCAGTGGTTCCGAGCGTGTCCGGCTCGTCGAGGTGACGCCGCGCCACGTGACCGTCGCCAGTGACGATTTCGGCGCCATCGACGTCCCGGTGCGCACCACCGAGCTGCCCTTTCCCGCTCCGCCGGAGCTCCGGGCCCCCGCCTGACGCGTCGCCGCGGGGAACGTTTATAGTGAGGTACCCCTCCAGAAGCGGACATCCCCCGGTCGCGTCGCTCCGACATCGTCCCCTTGTCCACCCACCCGGCCGCCCGACATCGTCCACCCGGCCGCCCCGCGAAGGGAACCCGCCATGCGCCTGCTGACCGTCAACCACCCGCTGATCGCCCACAAGATGACCGTGCTGCGCGACCAGCGGACCGACTCGCCCACGTTCCGCAACCTCGTGGACGAGCTCGTGACGCTGCTGGCCTACGAGGCGACGCGCGGCATCCGCGTCGAGCCGGCCCAGATCACCACGCCCGTCGCCCCGACCACGGGCGTGAAGCTGGCGCACCCGGCGCCGCTCGTGGTGCCGATCCTCCGCGC
>JAISIU010000055.1 GCA_031261885.1 Bifidobacteriaceae bacterium | reverse complement strand
CCGGCCTTCTCGGACTCCCAGCGGGCCGTCAGCGCGGCCAGCTGTTCGGACTTGTTCGCGAGGTCTTCGCGCAGGTGGGCCAGGCGTTCGACGGAGGCCGCGTCGTCGGACTTGGCCAGCTGCAGCTCCTCCATCTTCAGGCGGTCCACCTGGCGGCGCAGCTCGTCGATCTCCACCGGCGAGGAATCGAGTTCCATGCGCAGCCGCGAGGCGGCCTCGTCGATCAGGTCGATGGCCTTGTCCGGCAGCTGGCGGCCCGTGATGTAGCGGTTGGACAGCGTGGCGGCCGCGACGAGCGCGGCGTCGGAGATCGTCACCTTGTGGTGCGCCTCGTAGCGTGGCGCGATGCCGCGGAGGATCGCGACCGTGTCCTCGACCGACGGTTCGCCGACGAAGACCTGCTGGAAGCGGCGTTCAAGCGCGGCGTCCTTCTCGATGTGCTCGCGGTACTCGTCGAGTGTGGTGGCGCCGACGAGCCTGAGCTCGCCGCGCGCCAACATGGGCTTGAGCATGTTGCCGGCGTCCATCGAGCCCTCGGAGCCGGTCGCGCCGGCGCCGACCACGGTGTGGAGCTCGTCGATGAACGTGATGACCTCGCCGCCGGAGTCCTTGATCTCCTTCAGCACGGCCTTGAGCCGTTCCTCGAAGTCACCGCGGTATTTGGCGCCCGCCACCATGCTCGAGAGGTCGAGCGAGATCAGTTTCTTGCCGAGCAGCGATTCGGGGACGTCGCCCGCGACGATGCGCTGGGCCAGGCCCTCGACGACGGCGGTTTTGCCGACGCCCGGCTCGCCGATCAGGACGGGGTTGTTCTTGGTGCGGCGTGAGAGGACTTGGATGACGCGGCGGATCTCGGCGTCGCGGCCGATCACCGGGTCGAGTTTGCCGTCGCGGGCCTGCGCGGTCAGGTCGATGCCGTACTGGGACAGGGCCTTGTATGTGCCCTCGGGGTTCGGCGTGGTGACCTTGGCCGAGCCGCGCACCGACGGCAGCGCCTGTTCGAGCAGTTTGTCGGTGGCGCCGTGCTGGCGCAGGATGTCGCCGGCCGGGGTTTTGGAATCCGCGATCGCCATGAGCAGCGGCTCGGTCGAGACGTAGGTGTCGCCGAGCGCTTGGGCCCTTTTCTGCGCGCCGTCGATGACGGTGAGCAGTCCGCGGGCGGCCTGAGGCTGGGCGGTGGAGCTGCCGGAGGCAGCGGGCAGCTGGGTCAGCGCGGTCCTGGTGGCCGCGCCGATCGCTTGGCGGTCCGCGCCGGCCGCTTCGAGCAGGCCGCCGATGGCGGTGTCCTGCTGCGTGAGCAGGGAGTTCAGCAGGTGGAGCGGTTCCACCTGCGGGTTGCCGGCCGCCGCGGCGGACTGCACGGCGTCCGAGAGGGCTTCCTGGGCCTTCTGGGTGAATTGTGTGGTCATTGGTCTCCTTCTGGGCCGGGCCGGGGGTGGTGTGGCGCCGTTCCCGGCGGTCCGTACGCGGGCGGGAAGCCGCCGATGACGGCGGTTGCCGGGCGTGCGGGCGGCGGGGTGGGCGCCTCCCGGACCGGTGGTTGGGGAGTGCCGCCGGGGCGGCGCTCTCAACTCGTTCCAAAGTTGAGTCTAGGTGACTCAACTTTGTTTGTAAACCCCTAGTGACCAGCCATTTCACAGTGAGTCCGCCCTACCATGGTGCCGTCACCCGCCCAGGTCACTCCCGTCATCGGGCACCCGCTGCCCTTCCCGGATTTCACGGCCGCATTGGTCACATATCCGCCCCATATGTGACCAGAAGGGCGACGAAGTTCGAGCGGGCAGGCCGCCCACCGCTAACGGACGTGTTTGCGGACCACCGCGAAGTACATGAGGAGCGCGAAGGCCGCGAAGAAGGCGGCGCCGAGGAACTCGATCGAGTAACCGCCCACGGAGACGAGCGCGCCGAGGGCGACGGCGCCGAGGCCGTTGCCGGCGTCGAAGCCGACCATGGCCGTGGCCGAGGCGATGCCGCGCCTCACGATCGGCGCGTTCCTCGTTGCCATTGAGAGGAACAGGGAGAAGCCCGAGGAGTAGCCGAGGCCCTGGAGCACACCGGCCACGAGCAGCAGCGGCACACCGTGCACCTGGCTGACGGCCAGCATCGAGGCGGTCAGGCAGACGCACGCGAACACCGTGGGCCCCGTGTAGCCGCGGCGGTCCGCCCAGCGGCCGAGCAGCGGCCGGCCGGCCAGCGAGAAGATCGCGCTCACGATGAAGTACCAGCTGACCTCGCCCTCGAGGCCGCGTTGCGCGCACATGGTCGGGAGGTAGCTTTGCTGCACGCCCTGGGAGAAGGCGAAGAAGAAGATCATCATGCCGCCGGGGATGGCCGCACGCTCGAAGATGCGGCTGCCGAGGTAGCGGAACGTGCTGGTCTTCCGAGCGGGCCTGGCGCCCGCCGCGGCGGAGTCCTTGACGGCCTTGCGCGTCGGCACGAGGAAGCTGAGCACGAAGGACAGCGCGAAGAAGACCGCCGTCACACCGACGCTGAACTTTTCGCCGTACCCGTAATAGAGCCACAGCGACAGCGCGGGCGCGATGATGAGCGCCAGGGAGGAGCCCATGCCGAAATATCCCATGCCCTCGGCGAACCTCGATTTGGGCAGAACGTCGCTGACGATCGTGGTGCATGACGTGTTCGTGGCGCCCCAGAAAATCCCCTGGGTGAACCGCAGGGCCAAAATGGCGCCGACCACGGGCACGAACATGAAGGCGACACAGGATATGGCCATCCCGATGATGCCGACCAGGAGCACGCCACGCCGGCCGAAGCGGTCCACCATCTGACCGCTGATGGGCCGCGCGATAATGCTCGCGATCGACGTGACGCCCGTGAGCCAACCGAGCATCCAATCCGGCGCGCCCAGGCTGTGGATATAAACCGGCAAGAAATTCGGCAGCATCCACATTCCGAGAAAACTCGTGAAATTAAGGATGAGTACGAGAATGTAATTGCGGGTCCACAGCGGCACGTGCTGATCCGCGGCATCAGGTCTTACCAATTCTGGTTGTGGCCGCGACTGTTCGTCCAATTCAACTGCGGGCTCGGGATTTGACACGGTGTTCAATTATAGCACCGCGCCTTTCGGGGACGTCTGGGCCGCCGCGGCACCTCCGGGCAGCCCCTCGGCGCGGCCCCACGGGCGCGATGGGCCGCGCGGGCTCAGGCGATGCGCCGCCGGACGTAGCAGAAGTACATGAGCAACGCGATCGCCGCCGCGAGGGCCGCACCGTAGAACTCGAGCGAGTAGCCGCCCAGGGAAACGAGCGCACCGAGCGCGACGGCGCCGAAACCGTTGCCGAAGTCGAAGCCGATCATGGCCGTGGCCGAGGCGATGCCGCGCCGGACGATCGGCGCGTTCCTCGTGGACATCGACAGGAACACGGAGAAGCCCGAGGAGTAGGTCAGCCCCTGCAGCACGGCGCCCAACAGCAACATCGGCAGGTTGTAGGCCTGGCTGACGACGAGCATGCCGGCCACGAGCCCCACGCAGGCGAACACCGTGGGCCCCGTGTACCCGCGGCGATCGGCCCAACGCCCCAACGTGGGCCGGCTCACGAGCGCGAAGATCGCGCTGACGATGAAGTAGTAGCTGACGCCGCTCTTGAGGCCGCGGCCGTCGCACATGACGGGCAGGTAGCTCTGCTGGACGCCCTGGGTGATCGCGAACAGCAGAAGCAGCACGCCGCCGGGGATCGCGGCCCGCTCGAAGATGCGGCTGCCGAGGTAGCGGAACAGCGGCGGCCGGGCCGCCTTCGGCGCCCGCGCGCCCGTGGTCCGCGCACCGCGCCGCTGCGCCACGACGAAGAAGCTCAGGATGAAGGACCCGACGAAGAACAGGGACGTGGCGCCGACCGAGAACTTCTCCCCGTAGTTGTA
>JAISIU010000023.1 GCA_031261885.1 Bifidobacteriaceae bacterium | reverse complement strand
TGACGTTCGACGGCTCGCTGGCCTGGCCGGTGTACGACTGGATGGGCGTGGCCAAGGCCGCCCTCGAGGCGACGGCCCGCTACCTGGCGCGCGACCTCGGGCCCAAGGGCGTGCGGGTCAATCTCGTCTCCGCCGGGCCCGTGAAGACGACGGCCGCGAAATCGATCCCGGGCTTCTCCGACATGGAGGGCCAGTGGCCGTCCCGCGCGCCGCTCGGCTGGGACTCGGGGGACCCGGTGCCGCCGGCCCGGGCCGTGCTGGCCCTGACCTCGGATTGGTTCCCGGCCACCACGGGCGAGATCGTCCACGTGGACGGCGGTTTCCACGCCGTGGGCTGCTGACACCAGTCCCGCGTCCCTCAGCTCCCCGAACCTTCCGAATTACCGGCCCAAATGGTCACATATCGCGCCCAGATGTGACCGAACGGGCCGGGAAGTCTGTTTGGGGGAGTCCGATGCCGGGTGGTTACCTCGGGTTCCCCGCTTTCCCCGCGAACTTGGTGGCCCTCCTGGTCGCATATCGCGCCCGGATGCGACCAATCGGGCCGGAAGAGTTTGTTTTCCCCGCATTTGAGACACGCACCCGTTTCGCTCGGGGCGGAGACCCGACCGGCTGGCATCGGCCGTCCGCGAACGCCACGCCGTCGCTTCGGTCGCACGATGCCGAAAATCGGGACCTATGGCCCAACTTTGTTCACCTTCGGAGGACGTTGGGAATGACTACAACGGCGCCCCGCTTGCACCCTGCTGGTACGCGACGCCTCAACCTTGCCGAAGCTTCCCGAGCCCCTCCCCGGGCCCGCGGAGCCTCCAGGTAAAAGGCTCCGCTTTGACACCGCATCCGCCGCGCACCTTGCCAAGCAACCATGAACGGTACACGGTAAGGAGCGTCACTTCGATGATCGCTACCCCATCAATCCTCGGGCCCCGCCGCCACGAGCGCCGGCCCGGAACGGCCCTCGCCGCCGCCCTCGCGGCCGCGAGCCTGGCCCTCACCGCCCTCTCCGGCCTGGCCCTGCCGGCCGCCGCCAAGAGCCATCACAACGGCAGCCGCAACGCGGCCGCCAGCAGCGCGAATGTGTTCGACGCACTCGGCATCTCCACCGACGCGTGGAACCCCCAGGGCAAGGACAAGGCGGCCGGCGCCCCGCTCGGCGCCACCTCGAAGACCGTCGGCCAAGAGGCCACCGAACAGGCCTGGTTCCAGGGCGGCGGCAACGGCTATGTGGACGGCCACGCCAAGAAGCCCAACACCCCGATCCAGACCACCAACATCGGTAGCCTCGGCTCGCTCGCCCAGCTGACGGTCCCACTGCGCGTGCGCCCCGGCCAGCCCACCGGCGGCACCGCGCTGCTCACCGTCGAAGGCGACGAGATTCGACTCCGCTTCCTCGATCCGGCCAATTCGGCCGCCGGCCTCGGCGGCCAGACCACAACGGCCTACCAGACCCTGTCCTCCTCCTTCTCGATGAAGTGGCAGCCTCAAGCCGAGACTTTGCTGGAAGCGACACCGATCGATGTTGACGGTGACGGCGTCGACGAACTCGCGGTGGTTCTCCCCAACGGCAACGCGCAGAACCGCCCCGGCGGCGCGCACGTCGCGGTCTACCGCCAGGATCAAGCCAAGGACAAGGGCAAATCGCTCCGATGGACGGATCCAACCAGCTGGGTCGCAATGGACGACATCGGGCTCCGGGTCGACAGCGGCTTTGCGATGGCGATGTTCACGTCGCTGGCCGCCGGCGACTTCGACGGCGACGGCAAGCAGGACCTCGCCTTCGCACACGACGACACCACCTGGCGGGCCGATGATTGCGTCGCCGGCTGGTACAAGCGGCCGCAGCCGATCCCGGGAGGCGGCGACAGCGGACTGGACGTGTGGTACGGCACCGGCCACGTCGCCCACAGCCCGATCGTGATCGCGGGCAACCGGGCCGGCATCGCCGCTTACCATATCCCCGGATCCAACAAAGACGGGCTCGTCACGGCCGGGTTCACGGGTGGCTACAACTGGAGTGACGGCGGGGACTACAGCGAACGCGGCGGCGTGATTCCCGTATACTCGCTCCGGCTGATAGGCGCCCCGAGCGCGAACGCCGACACCTGGCAGCAGCTGGGCAGCATCGGGAACGTGTCCGGTCAGCAGAACTATGCCTTCTACTCCACCGGCCCCGGCGCTTACAAAGCGGCCTGCCCGAACGACGCCTACTGGATGAACCAGGGCGTTCGGCTCGCGGCTGCGCCCGTCTCGGGTAGCGACACCGCGATCATGGTGGTCGGCACGGACTTCGCCTCGACCTTGGACGTGCCATCCGCGGGCGCGCCGGCCGGGGGCGTGGGCCATCACGACCGCGTCATCTCGATCCCCTCGAACACGCTGATCAAGTCCGTCGACGCGGCCTCATACGCGGAGCACGATGGCGCTCCCGTGGCCGCCGCCGGCACGTCCGTCTACAACGGTGGAGCCTTCGAGGTGTGGGAGCCGTCTCCGGCCGCCGAGCTCGGCATGTCCCAGAAGGGCGGCATCAACGCGCATGCGTTCTTGAATACGGATGCGGATGCGACGACTTTTGTGTTTGATCGGTGGGAGGCTCAGTACTCGGACCCGACGATCCTCGCGGTGTTGGCGGCTCCGCCGTATTTTAAGGATGTTGACGGGATTGACCCTGATCATGTCCGTAAGTTGGGTTCGACGGAGTTGACGCAGTTCGGGGGTTCGGGCTCGTCGAGTGAGACGAAGGCCACCTCGACGGTCGGTGCGTATGTCTCGGTGGAGGAGGAGTTCAGTTTCTTCGGTATCACGGTCGCCGAGGAGCAGGCGGAGACCGAGTTCACGAATTCGGTGACTGATTCGTATAAGCAGAGCCAGTCGATTGAGTTCTCGACCGAGTACGGCGCGGAGGAGGACTCGGTCGTGTTGATCGTGGTGCCGTGCGACACGTTCTATTACACGGCCTATGTGCCCTCCGACGACGGCACGGTCGTTGTGCCGACCACGTTGATTTATCGTGTGCCGCGCGACCCTATCCGCACCACGATGTCGATCGAACGCTACGAGAAGCTCAGCGGGGCTTACCGGCTCCCGGAGATCGGCCACGACATTCTCAAGCACACGCAGGGCCGCCCGGACACCTATGCGGCCTATGACCCCAAGGATTTCCAGTTCCGTGGCGGGGGCGGGGACGGTGTGTGGCAGACCCCGGGTTGGGGCGAGTCGAGCACGAGCCAGGGAGTGAAGATCGAAACGGAGGACGAGCACACCACCGAGTCCTCCACGGAGGTCAGTTTCAAGTTCGGTGGCGGCGCCGGTGGTGTCTCGGCCGGTGCGGTCATTGGTTCGGAGGACGCGACGGCGAAGGCCACCACCCAGTTCAACGGTTCGGAGTTCACGGGCAAGGTGCATGCTTTCCCCGAGCTGTCGGAGGTCCCGAGCCCGGAGCCCTACGGTTTCAGCTGGATGATGCTGGAGAAAATGGTCAAGATCGGTGATTCGACGGTGCCGTACATCACCTACGCCACCAAGAACGTCACCTCCGCGGTTCCGACGGTCCGGGACTTCCATGTCGAGGATGTCACGGCCCACGGCGCGACGTTCGCCTGGGAGGAGCCGCCGGCCACCGCCGGGGCGCCGGCCCCGACGGCCTACCAGCTGTTGCGTCTGGTGAATGGGGACTGGGTGCCGCAGGCCGGCGCCCGCGTCCCGGCGGGCCAGACGCTCATGACGATCACCAACCTGGCCCCGGGCGTCAAGCAGCAGTTCGCGCTGCGCACCGAGTCCGATGCCGAGACCGTCACGCAGCGCAAGTTCTCCGCCCGCACCCCAGCCGTCGAGGTCCAGACCCCGGCAGCCGAGGGCGTCCCGGTCGTCACCGCGAACGCGGCGGCGGTCACGACGATGCTGGGCGGGGACGCGCCGATGGGCGTCACCGCGGTCGGCGTGGGTGGCAAACCGGTCACGGAGTTCCAGTGGGAGCGCTGGACCGGCACCAAGTGGAAGCCGATCCAGGGCGCCAACGAGCACAACTACGACCTGCGCCGCGTCACGCTCGACGACCTGACACGCTACCGCTGCCTGGCCACCCAGCTGGTGGACGGCAAGGACCGCAGCGCCTACTCCGACCCGGTCACGGTCCAGCTCGGCAACGTCTCCTCCCAGATCGATGTCGGCATCCAGGCGCCGTTCGGCACCCGTGACATCCGCCAGGGCGACAAGCTCAAGGCGACCGCCACCGTGGCCAACGCCGTGCCGTCCACCCTGCCGACGGGCACGATGTCGTTCCAGCTGTTCCGCATCGACCAGTCCGGCAAGCCCGTGCCGCAGGGTGATCCGATCTCCCAGCCGCTGGCCGGCGGCATGGGCGTGGCCGTCACGCTCGGCACCGGCACGCTGGAGGTCGGCTCCTACCAGGTGGCCGCGACCTATTCCGGTGATGCCAACTACCGCAAGGGCACCTCATCGGCCGCCCAGCTCTACGTGGCCGGTCCCAACGGCACCGACCTGCACCAGATCGACGCGACCGCCACGGGCGGCGGCGTGATCGCGCCGGCCGGCACGGTCTACGTCCCCGACGGCGGCTCCCAGGCCTTCACCGCCACACCGCAGCCGGGCTACCGGCTGGCCGGCTACCGCATCGACGGGGCCAGCGCCCTGACCCAGCCGGCCGACCAGGTCCTCAGCCAGGTCGGCTCCGACCACACGATCCAAGCCGTCTTCGAGGCCAAGACCCCCCTGCCCGTCTCCCAGGCGCAGCAGACGGTCGTGGCCGGGTCCGGCCAGGCCCGGTTCCAGATCCTCGGCGTGCCAGCCGACGTGACGGGCTTCACCATCAAGTACACGGTGGACGGCCAGGCGGCGGACACGACCCGCCCGGGCCTCTACGACGTGACCATCGAGCGGCCCGAGGACACCACCTACCAAGGCGTGTCCCTCTTCCTACCCGGCGCCCTCAAAGTCATCGACCACGCCCCCACCCCATAACACCAGGCCAGTAAACACCGGGGGCGGCCCCACAGCACACACCAACACCACAAGGCCACCCCCTACCCTTTGGACTTTCCGGCCCTCCTGGTCACATTTCCTGTTGGGATGTGATCGGCAGGGCCGGAAGGTTTGTTTGGGCGTCTGGGGGCCCTGGCGAACGCGTCGCTGGCCCCACATTTGATGTACGCATCCGTTTCACTCCCAGCGGAAGCCTGACTGATCGGCGTCGGCCGTCGGCGAACGCCACGCCGCCGCACCGGTCGGACGATGTCGAGAATCGGGACCTATGGCTCAACCTTGTTCGCCTTCGGAGGACGTTGGGAATGGCTCCATCGGCGTCCTGCTTGCACCCTGCTGGTACGCGACGCCTCAACCTTGCCGAAGCTTCATGAGCCCCTCCCCGGGCCCGCGGAGCCTCCAAGTAGAAGGCTCCGCT
>JAISIU010000320.1 GCA_031261885.1 Bifidobacteriaceae bacterium | reverse complement strand
GGTAGCATGTCGCGGTGACTCCTTTAGACTTGGCCGCCGCCATCGGCGCCGCCCTGAGCGGCGCGGTCGCTGACGGTCGGATCCAGCTCGACCCCGCCCAGATCCCCGACCCGATCCACCTGGAACGCCCCAAGGATCCGAAACACGGGGACTGGTCCACGAACATCGCGCTCCAACTCGCGAAGAAAGCCGGCACCAACCCGCGGCAGCTCGCGGAGCTGATCGCGGCCGCGCTCGGCGGCCTGGACGGCGTCAAGGGCGCGGAGGTGGCCGGCCCGGGCTTCCTCAACATCACACTGGACGCCGCCGCGGCCGGAGAACTGGCCCGCACCATCGTCGAGCAGGGCCACGGGTTCGGCCGCAACGAGGACCTCAAGGGCCAGTGGTTCAACGTCGAGTTCGTCTCGGCCAACCCGACCGGCCCCATCCACCTGGGCGGCACCCGCTGGGCCGCCGTCGGCGACGCCCTGTCGCGCGTGCTGGAGGCCAACGGCGCGCGGGTGACGCGCGAGTACTACTTCAACGACCACGGCTCACAGATCGACCACTTCGCCGAATCGCTGCTGGCCGCGGCCCTCGGCGAGCCGACGCCGGAGAACGGCTACGGCGGCCAGTACATCAAGGAGATCGCCGCCAAGGTCCTCGAAGAGGCCGGCCCGGACACGCTGAAACTGCCCCGGGACCAGGCCCAAGAGGTGTTCCGGGAACGCGGCACGGCCCACATGTTCCAGGAGATCAAGGACTCGCTCCACGAGTTCGGCGTCGACTTCGACGTCTACTTCCACGAACAGTCCCTCCACGCCTCCGGCGCCGTCACGAAAGCGCTCGACGACCTCCGCGCCTCCGGCAACCTGTACGAGAAGGACGGGGCCTGGTGGCTCAAGTCCACGGCCTACGGGGACGACAAGGACCGCGTCGTCATCAAATCAGACGGCGACGCCGCCTACATCGCGGGCGACATCGCCTACCTCAGGGACAAGGTCTCGCGCGGCGCCACGCACCTGGTCTACCTGCTCGGCGCCGACCACCACGGCTACATCGCCCGCCTCAAGGCGGCCGCGGCCGCGCTCGGCATCGACCCGGACAGCGTCGAGGTGCTGATCGGCCAGCTCGTCTCCCTGCTCAGGGGCGGCAAACCGGTCCGCATGTCCAAGCGCGCCGGCACGGTCGTGACCATCGAGGACCTCGTGGACGCCGTCGGCGTCGACGCGGCCCGCTACGCGCTGGCCCGCTCCTCGATCGACCAGACGCTGTCCATCGACCTCGACCTGTTGGCCAAGCACACGAACGAGAACCCCGTCTTCTACGTCCAGTACGCCCACGCCCGCACCGCGAACGTGGCGCGCAAGGCCCAGGCGGCCGGCGTCGAGCGGACGGGCGGCTTCGACCCGGCCCTCCTGACCGACCCGCGCGAGGCGGACCTCCTCGGCGCGCTCGCGACCTACCCGCGCATCGTGCGCCAGGCCGCCCAGCTGCGCGAACCGCACCGCGTGGCCCGCTACCTGGAGGAACTGGCCGGCGCCTACCACAAGTGGTACGACGCCTGCCGCGTGGTCCCGCTGGCCGGCGACCCGGTTCAGGACCTGCACCGCACGCGCCTGTGGCTCAACGACGCGGCCCGCCAGGTCCTCGCCAACGGGCTCGACCTGCTCGGCGTCACGGCGCCGGAGAGGATGTGACCATGCGCACCCACGAGGCGGGCGCGGTCCACGGCCAGGGCGAGGCCCCGGCCTGGCTGCTCGTGCCGAAGGACGTCAACGCGCTGCTCCAGGTCCTGTGGCCGGCCACGGCCCACAAGGACGCCGACGGCGTGCTCACCGTGGGCGGCCTGCCCGTCACCGAGATCGCGCGCCGCGTCGGCACGCCGGCCTACGTCATCGACAAGGCGGACTTCCTGGCCCGCGCCCAGGGGTTCAGGGATGAGATGGCTCGGGCCTTCGCGCCGGACGGCCCGTCCCACCTGGGCGGCGCGGACGTCTACTACGCGGGCAAGGCGTTCCTGACGCGCGGCGTGGCGCGTTGGGTCGCCTCGCTCGGGCTCGGCCTGGACGTGTGCACGGGCGGGGAGCTCGGCATCGCGCTCGATGGCGGGATGCCGGCCTCCCGGATCGCTTTCCACGGCAACAACAAGTCCGATGACGAGGTGCGGCGCGCGCTCTCGGCCGGGGTTGGGCACCTGGTCATCGATTCCCTTCAGGAGATCGGTCAGGTCGCGGGCATCGCCGGGGAGCTCGGCGTCGTCGCGCCCGTCATGATCCGTGTCCGGGTCGGTGTCGAGGCCCACACGCACGAATACATCGCGACCTCGCACGAGGACCAGAAGTTCGGCGTCTCGCTTCAAGACGGCTCGGCCTTCGAGGCGGTCCGGCGCGTGCTGGCCGATCCCCGGTTGGAGCTCGTGGGCCTGCACTCCCACATCGGCTCGCAGATCTTCGACTCGGCCGGGTTCGCCGAGTCGATCCGCCGCTCGCTCGTGCTCCACGCCCGCGTCAAGGACGAACTCGGCTACGAGTGCCGCGAACTCGGCCTGGGCGGCGGCTTCGGCGTCGCCTACACCACGGGCCACGACCCACTGACCCCCGAGCAGGTCGCGAACCAGCTGGCCGGGGCCGTGGCGCGGGACTGCGCCGACCTCGGGCTGACGCCGCCGCGCGTCTCGATCGAACCGGGCCGCGCCATCGCCGGCCCGGCCGGCCTCACGCTGTACACGGTCGGTGTCACGAAGAAGGTGACGCTGGACGGCGGTTTCACGAGGCTGTACGTCTCCGTCGACGGCGGCATGAGCGACAACGTCCGCGGCGCCCTGTACTCGGCCGACTAGTCGGCCACGCTCGCCTCGCGCCGCTCGGACGCCGCGCCCGTGCTGTCCCGCGTGGTCGGCAAGCACTGCGAATCGGGCGACATCGTCGTCAAGGACGAATACCTGCCGGCCGACATCGGCCGCGGCGACATTCTCGCGGTCCCCGTGACGGGCGCCTACTGCCGGGCCCTGTCCTCGAACTACAACGAGGTGCCGCGCCCGCCCGTCGTCTCCGTCGAGGCCGGCGAGCTCCACACGATGGTGCGCCGCGAGACCGAGGAGGACCTGGCCCGCCTCGACTGCGACTAAGGCTCCCGGCCGGTCCGCCGGCGGCGCGAAAGCCCTCAACTGAGTAGGGTTTTCCCCGGTGCCACCCGCAGCATCGCGGACCGCGCCGCCCATCGGCATCGGCCTCCCACCGGCCGGCCCCAGAGCGATCTGGCGGCCCGCCCGGCCCGACCCGGTCCCGGGGGACTCGACGACAAGCATTAAGGAGAAAGTTCACGTGAGCGTTCCCGGACTCCCCACGTTGAGGGTCGCCCTGCTCGGGTACGGCGTGGTCGGTTCCGAGGTCGGCCGCCTGCTGGCCGTCGAAGCCGACGACCTCGCGCTGCGCTGCGGCGCCAACCTCGAACTGACGGGCGTGGCGGTCCGCCACCCGGCCGGCCGCGACTTCCGCGGCGTGCCCGTCACCACCGACCCCGCCTCCCTGATCCCCGGCGCGGACATCGTCGTCGAGCTCATGGGCGGCATCGACCCGGCGCGCGAGCTGATCCTCGACGCCATCGGCCACGGCGCGGCCGTCGTGACCGCGAACAAGGCGCTGCTCGCCCAGGACGGCCCCACGCTCTACGAGGCGGCCGACAAGGCCGGCGTCGACCTCTATTACGAGGCGGCCGTCGCCGGCGCCATCCCGATCGTCCGCGCGATGCGCGAATCGCTCGCCGGCGACACCGTGACGCGCGTGCTCGGCATCGTGAACGGCACCACGAACTACGTCCTCGACCACATGACCCGCGACGGCCTGCCGTACGGGGAAGCCGTGCGCCGCGCCCAGGAGCTCGGCTACGCCGAGGCGGACCCGACGGCGGACGTCGAGGGCTTTGACGCGGCCAGCAAGGCCGCGATCCTCGCGTCGATCGGCTTCCACACGCGCGTCGGGATCGGCGACGTCTACCGCGAGGGCATCACGGGCGTGACCCCCGAGGACATCGCCACGGCCCGCGCCGGCGGCTACGTCGTCAAGCCGCTCGCCGTCATCGAACGCGTCCGCGAGGCGGGCGGGGCCGACTCGGGCGTCATCGCGCGCGTCCACCCGGCGCTCGTCCCGGCCGCCCACCCGCTGGCCTCGGTCCGCGAGGCCTACAACGCGGTCTTCGTCGAGGCGGAGGCCGCCGGCCAGCTCATGTTCTACGGCCCGGGGGCCGGCGGGCGGCCCACGTCGAGCGCCGTGGTCGGCGACATCGTCGCGGCGGCCCGCGGCCGCGTCTCGGGCCACCCCGGCCCGGGGGAGTCGAAGTACGCGGCGCTGCCCGCCCTCGGCGTCGGCCGCGCCACCACGCGCTACCAGCTGCGGCTGAAGGTGGCGGACCGGCCCGGCGTGCTGGCCGGCGTCGCGCGCCTGTTCGCCGAGCAGGGCATCTCGATCAACGAGGTCAGGCAGCGGTCGCTCGACCCGGCCACGGCCGGCGACGGCCTCGCGGACCTCGTCATCATCACGCACGTCGCGACCGACGACGCGCTCAGGACCACGGTGAGCCGGCTCGCCGAGCTCGACCCGGTGGCGGCCGTCACCTCCGTGTTCCGCGTCGAGGGGTTGTGAGCCGCCGATGACGGCGGGAACCGTGGCAGCACAAAGCGACCGGACCGGTCGGGAACCAAGAAGGGCAGTGTGAGGCGTCCGATGGCGCACATTTGGCAAGGCGTGATCCGCGAGTACCGTGACCGGTTGCCGCTGGCGGCCGGCGGACCCGTCGTCACGATGGGGGAGGGCGGCACGCCGCTCGTGCCCGCGCCCCGCATCTCGGAGCTGACGGGCGCGCAGGTGTACCTGAAGCCCGAGGGCATGAACCCGACCGGCTCGTTCAAGGACCGCGGCATGACGGTCGCGATCTCGGCGGCGGCCGCGAAGGGCGCCACGCACGTGATCTGCGCCTCGACGGGCAACACGTCCGCCTCGGCGGCCGCCTATGCGGCCCGCGCGGGCATGACGTGCGTCGTGCTCGTCCCGGACGGCAAGATCGCGATGGGCAAGCTGTCGCAGGCCGTGGCCCACGGCGCCCGGCTGCTGCAGGTGGACGGCAACTTCGACGACTGCCTCGTGGCGGCCCGCAAGCTCTCGGAGGTCTACCCCGTGGAGCTCGTCAACTCGATCAACCCGTTCCGCATCGAGGGCCAGAAGACGGCCGCGTTCGAGGTGTGCGACGCGCTCGGCGACGCCCCGGACATCCACTGCCTGCCCGTCGGCAACGCCGGCAACATCACGGCCTACTGGAAGGGCTACCGCGAATACTGCCCGGACGACGGCAGCGGCCCGGCCACGAAGCGGCCCCAGATGTGGGGCTTCCAGGCGGCCGGCGCCGCGCCGATCGTGCTGGGCCACCCCGTGACGGAGCCCGAGACGATCGCGACGGCCATCCGCATCGGCAACCCGGCCTCGTGGAAGAAGGCCGAGGCGGCCCGCGACGAGTCCGGCGGCCGCATCGAGGCCGTCACGGACGAGCAGATCCTCGCGGCCCACCGGCTGCTGTCCGCCGAGGCCGGCACGTTCGTGGAGCCCGCCTCCGCCGCCGGCGTGGCCGGTCTGCTCCAGGTGGCCGAGCGCGGCGAGGTGCCGGCCGGCGCCACGGTCGTCATCACGGTGACCGGGCACGGCCTCAAGGACCCGGGCTGGGCACTGCACCGGCTGGACGGCAGCGAGGTGGAGCTCGAGAAGGTCGGCGCCGACGTCGTGTCGCTGGCCCGGACGCTCGGGCTCGAGAACTGACCCGATCGGCGCGAAGGAGGGCTGAGATGCGGCTGGCGACGGACCATGTGCGCGTGCGCGTGCCCGCCACGAGCGCCAACCTGGGACCGGGCTTCGACACGCTCGGGCTGGCGTTCGATCTCTGGGACGAGGTCGAGGCGAGGGCCGTGCCGGGCCCGTCCCGCGTCATCGTGCGCGGGGAGGGCGCGGGCAACGTCCCGCTCGACGACACCCACCTCGTGGTGAGGGCCGCCCGGCGGGCGCTCGACATCGTCGGCGCGCCCGAGGTGGGGCTGCACCTGACGTGCCGCAACCGCATCCCGCACGGCCGCGGGCTCGGCTCCTCGGCGGCGGCGGTCGTGGCCGGTGGGCTGATCGCGCGCGGGCTGATCGAGGATCCGGCCGCGATGAACGCCCGGGCCGTGTTCGAGCTGGCCAACGAGTTCGAGGGGCATCCCGACAACGCGGCCCCGGCCGTCTTCGGGCGCGCGACGATCGCGTGGACGGCCGATGGCGCCACGCCGCGTTGCGTCCGGTTCGACGTCCAGCCGGCCATCCGGGCGGCCGTGCTGGTCCCGACGGAGAAGCTCGGGACGAACCTGGCCCGGACCGCGCTGCCGGCCCGTGTGCCGCACGCCGACGCCGTGTTCAACGTCGCCCGGGCCGCGCTCATGGTCCACGCGCTGACCAGAGAGCCGGCGCTGCTGTTCGACGCCTCGGAGGACCGGCTGCACCAGTCCTACCGGGCCAGCATGATGCCGTCCACGCTCGCGCTCGTGACCGGGCTCAGGGATCGCGGCCTGCCGGCCATGGTCTCGGGGGCCGGGCCGTCCGTGCTGGTCCTCACGACCGGCGACGTGGAGGACCTGGCCCGGCTCGTGCCGCAGGGGTGGCGTCTGCTCCGGCTCGGCGTGGCGGAGCACGGCGGCACGGTGGCGCGCGTCGCGGAGTGATAGGCTGTCAAAGCAGTCGTCAGAAGACGCGTGTCACGCGCCGATGCGCCCGCCCGAGAGCGCTTGCGTCCTGCAAATCAATCTACCCGCCTTGTCAGGGCTTATCCCTGCGGTTCGGCGTGCCGACTCGTCAGTGCCGTGATGCGGGAAGTTTAGAAGCGCCGCCCTAGTCGGAGCGGCCCTAGCGAGGGAAAGGAACCTCGTGAGTCCATCGATCGACGCCACTGCGTCGAACCTCAATGCCATGAAACTTCCCGAGCTGCACCAATTGGCGTCTCAGCTCGGCATCAAGGGCACATCGAAGATGCGCAAAGGCGAGCTCATCGGCGCGATCAGCGGCGGTGGCAGTTCCGTGCCCGAGAAGCGCGCCCCTCACACCACCCCCCAAGCCTCCGTGCGCCCCGAACAGGGCGGCCACGCCCAGGGCGGCCGTGGACCGCGCCGGGCCCAGGCCCCCGTCTCCCAGCCGTCCCTCCCCGTGCTGGACCTGCCGGAACCGCGCCAGCGGCCGGACCAATCCCGCCCGGAGCGTTCGGAGCGCCACGAGCGTTTCGACCACTCGGAGGCCGCCCACACGCACGGCCACGGCCACGGCGGCGAATCCTCAGACGACCGCGCGGCCCGCGCGGCCGAGGCCATCAGCGAGGTGACGCAGGGCCTGGCCCAGCTGTCGCAGAACCAGGGCGCCCGGTGGAGCGGCGGCCGGAACACGGGTTCCGGCGGCTCCGACCGCTCTGACCGTCCCGACCGTTCCGACGCCGGCCGGCAGCGTCAGCGCCAGGGCGGCGGCCAGCAGCGCCAGGGTGGCCGTTACGACGATTCCGACCAGTCGGGTCACAGCCGGCGCCGGCGCGGGCGCGACCGCTACCGGGACCGTAACAATAAGCGCCGTCAGCCGGGCGGCGGCCGCGGCGCGGACATCGCCTCCCTCGAGGAGGTCCAGCTGGCCGAGGACGACGTCTTGCTGCCGGTCGCCGGCATCCTCGACGTGCTCGACAATTACGCGTTCGTCCGCACGTCGGGCTACCTGCCCGGTCCCAGCGACGTCTACGTCTCGCTGGCCCAGGTCAAGAAGAACGGCCTGCGCGAGGGCGACGCCATCTCCGGCGCCGTGCGCCAGCCGCGCGAGGGCGAGACCCGGCGTCAGAAGTTCAACGCGCTGGTGCGTCTCGACTCGGTCAACGGCCGGCCGCCGGAAGAGGCCGGCGGGCGTCCGGAGTTCTCGAAGCTGACGCCGCTGTACCCGAACGAGCGCCTGCGGCTCGAGACCGTGCCGGGCCAGCTGACCACACGCGTCATCGACCTGGTCGCGCCCATCGGCAAGGGCCAGCGCGGCCTCATCGTCTCGCCGGCCAAGGCCGGCAAGACCATGATCATGCAGGCCATCGCGAACGCGATCACGACGAACAACCCCGAGGTCCACCTCATGGTGGTGCTCGTCGACGAACGTCCCGAGGAGGTCACGGACTTCCAGCGCAACGTCAAGGGCGAGGTCATCTCCTCGACCTTCGACCGCCCGGCCTCGGACCACACCCAGGTCGCGGAGCTCGCGATCGAGCGCGCCAAGCGCCTCGTCGAACTCGGCCACGACGTGGTCATCCTGCTGGACGGCATCACGCGCCTGGGCCGCGCCTACAACCTGGCGGCGCCGGCCTCCGGCCGCATCCTGTCCGGCGGCGTCGACTCGGCGGCGCTGTATCCGCCCAAGAAGTTCTTCGGCGCGGCCCGCAACATCGAGAACGGCGGCTCGCTGACCATCCTGGCGACGGCGCTCATCGAGTCCGGCTCCAAGATGGACGAGGTGATCTTCGAGGAGTTCAAGGGCACGGGCAATATGGAGCTGAGGCTGGCCCGCCAGCTGGCCGAGAAGCGCATCTTCCCGGCCATCGACGTCAGCGCTTCCGGCACGCGCCGCGAGGAGCTGCTGCTCGAGCCCGCTGAGTTGAAGATCGTGTGGAAGCTGCGCCGCCTGCTCGGCGCGCTGGACCAGCAGCAGGCCATCGAGCTCGTGCTGAACCAGATGCGCAAGACGTCCTCGAACGCGGAGTTCCTCATGCAGGTGAACAAGACCACGCCGGACAAGTGACGGCCGTGACCGGGCCCGTCAGCTAGGAGCGGAATTATTTCGCCCTTGGCGGTGTTCCATGGCACAATTGATCGCAGTCCGTGCCGGTTCACGGCCACAAGGCCGCCCGGACGGAGAAGGAGATTAAGAGCAGTGAAGAAATCGATCCACCCCGACTACGTCGTCACGACCGTGACCTGCACGTGCGGCAACACCTTCGTCACCCACTCCACCGCCAAGTCGGGGGAGATCCGGGCTGACGTGTGCAGCGCCTGCCACCCGTTCTACACGGGCAAGCAGAAGATCCTCGACACGGGCGGCCGCGTCGCCCGGTTCGAAGCCCGCTACGGCAAGCGTCAGAGGAAGACGCCGGCCAGCGCCAACAACTAGCGAACGTCAGCGGCGCCAGCGCTCGGTGTGCCTGGCCCAGGGACCCGGTTCATAACCGGCCCGGGGCCGCCGGCACCTCCGGGGCGCTGGCGCCGCGTAGTTTTGGCCGGAAGACCCGCCCGGGCACGTTCCGAAACGGCGGGTGGCGGCAGAAAGAAGGATGGGCCGGTGAGCGACGAGTTCGAGGCCGTGGAGACGCTGATCGCGGAACACGACGCGCTCGAGCATGAGCTGGCGGACCCGGCCTTGCACAGCAAACCGGGCCGCGCCCGCAAACTCGGCCGCCGCTACGCCGAACTGAACCAGGTGGTCACCGCCTATCACGCTTGGCAGACGGCCGAGGAGGACGCCGCCGCCGCGGCCGAACTGGCCGCCCAGGACGCCTCGTTCGGGGCGGAGCTGCCCACCCTCGAGGCCGCGCGCGATCAGGCGGCCGAACACCTGCGCGGGCTGCTGATCCCGCGCGACCCGGACGACGCCCGCGACGTCATCATGGAGATCAAGGCCGGCGAGGGCGGCGAGGAATCGGCCCTCTTCGCGGCCGACCTCATGCGCATGTACACGAAGTACGCCGAGCACATGGGCTGGAAGATCGAACCGCTGGGCGTTACCGAGACGGAGCTGGGCGGCGTCAAGGACGCGTCGCTCGCGATCAAGGCCAAGGGCACCCCCGGCCCGGCCGAGGGCGTGTGGGCCCACCTCAAGTACGAGGGCGGCGTCCATCGCGTCCAGCGTGTGCCCGTCACCGAATCGCAGGGCCGCATCCACACGTCCGCCGCCGGGGTCCTCGTCATGCCCGAGGCGGACGACGACACCGACATCGAGATCGAGCCCGGGGACCTGCGCATCGACGTCTACCGCTCCTCCGGCCCGGGCGGCCAATCGGTCAACACGACGGACTCGGCCGTCCGCATCACACACCTGCCGACCGGCACGGTCGTCAGCTGCCAGAACGAGAAGTCGCAGCTGCAGAACAAGGAGCAGGCCATGCGCATCCTCAGGGCCCGCCTGCTCGCCCTGAAAGTGGCGGAGGCCGAGGCGGCCGCCTCGGACCAGCGCCGCTCCCAGGTACGCACCGTCGACCGCTCCGAGCGCATCCGCACGTACAATTTCCCCGAGAACCGCATCACGGACCACCGCACGGGGTTCAAGGCGTACAACCTCGACCACGTTCTCGACGGCGAGCTCGACCCCGTCATCGCCTCCGCGGTGGAAGCCGACGAGGCGGCTCGGTTGGCGGCGCTCACCACGTGACCGCCAACCCTGCCCCCCACCCCCTCCCGGCGGCCCCGGCGCCCACCCCTCGGGCTCCGCAGCCGCCCCAGTGAAAGAACTGCCCCAATGAAACTGTCAGACGCCCTCCACGCGGCGGCCGCCCACCTCAGCCGGGCCGGCATCGTGACCGCGCGCCTCGACGCCGAACTTCTCGCCGGGCACCTGCTCGGCCGGTCGCTCGGCCAGGTGCGGGCCGCGGCGATCGCGGGCCGCGAGGTCGACGAGGACTTCACCGGGCCGTTCAACCAGGCCGTCGGCGAGCGCGCCAAACGCGTGCCGCTCCAACACATCACGGGGTCGGCGCCGTTCCGGCACCTGTCGCTCGCCGTGGGCCCCGGCGTGTTCATCCCGCGTCCGGAGACCGAGCAGGTGGCCGAGGTCGCGATCACCTCCCTGCGCCAGCTGGACGCCGAGTCGATCAAACAGGGGCGCCGCCGCCACCTGATCGCGGTCGACCTGTGCACGGGCTCGGGGGCTCTGGCCGCGGCCATCGCGAGCGAGGTGCCGCGCGCCCGCGTCTGGGCGGTGGAGATCGATCACGACGCCTTCACGTGGGCGGAACGCAACCTCGAGGACACGGGCGTCACGCTCGTGCTCGGCGACGCCGCGACCGCGCTGCCGGAGCTCGACGGCACGGTTGACCTCGTCGTCGCGAACCCGCCGTACATCGCGCCGAACCAGGTGCCGACCCAGCCCGAGGTCCGTGACTACGACCCGCCCGTCGCGCTGTACGGCCAGGGCCCGGACGGGCTCGACGTCCCGAAGCGCGTGCTGGCCGCCGCGGCCCGCCTGACCCGGCCGGGCGGCGTCATCGTCATGGAGCACGGGGACGGCCAGGGGCCGGCCCTGCGCCGGCTCGCCGCCCGCCTCGGGCCGTGGCGGGACATCAAGACGTTGCCGGACCTGGCCGGCCGCGACCGTATGCTGTACGCCGTCCGCCGCCCGGTCGGCCGGTTGCGCGGGCCGGACGATGACGGCGCGAACGGGGCGGCGGACCGCGGCGCCGTGTGGGACGGGCTCGTCGGGTCGGACGCGGCCCACGCCGCCCGGCGCGAGGTGTCGGACCGTCCCGTGACCGCGCCCCGGACGGAGGTGGCCGAACCATCGGCCGGTCCCGGCGACCCGGTCGCCGTCGCACCGGCACCGGCCCCGGCCCCCCGGCCCGCGCCGAGGGCCCCGCGCCGGTCCGCGCCGGCGCTGCCGCCGCCGGCCACGCCCCGGGAACAGGCGGACCGGGTTTTGGCGCGCTACGGCCACGCCCGGCCGCGGCGGGCAGACTGAGAACGGAGGGGAATCCATGGACTCATCGACTACCGCGCCGGTCCTCGACTGCGCCGAGCAGGCCGCCCGGCCGGCGGCGTTCCGGGCGGCGTGCGACGCCATCGGGCACGGCGGGCTGATCGTGCTCCCGACCGACACGGTCTACGGGATCGCCGCGGACGCGCGCGATTCGCGTGCCGTGGCCGCGCTGTTGGCCGCGAAGGGCCGCGGCCGCAACATGCCGCCGCCCGTGCTCGTCGCCGACCCGGCCGACCTCGACGGCATCGTTCAGGACGTGCCGCCGGCTGCGCGCGTGCTGATGGACGCGTTCTGGCCCGGCGCGCTCACGATCGTGCTGCCCACCCACCCGGATCTGACGTGGGACCTCGGCGACCTGGTCGGCACCGTGGCCGTGCGCATCCCGGACCTCCAGGTCACGCGCGACCTGCTGCGCGCCACGGGCCCGTTGGCCGTGTCCTCGGCCAACCGGACGGGCCAGCCGCCGGCGCGGACCGCGCAGGAGGCCCGTGATCAGCTCGGTGACCGGGTGCGGCTGTACCTCGACGCGGGGCCGGCGCCGGGCGGCGTCGCCTCGACTGTCATCGACTTCGTCGTGGACGCCCAGGGGGCGCCGGCTCCGCGCGTCTTGCGCCAGGGAGCCATCGACGCCGCTAGTCTCAGGCGCGTGGTGTCGAATGCGACGGGCGGCGTGCCCGAGGACCAGGCCGATGGCGCCGGCGGTGAGGGCCGGGCGTGAAGGTTTACCTCCTCGTGTGCGTGATCAGCGCGGTCGTGACGTGGGCATTGACCCCGCTCGTCCGCCGGTTGGCGCGCGCCTGGGGGGCCATGACCCCGGTCCGTGACCGGGACATCCACACGGTGCCCACGCCGCGCATGGGCGGGGTCGCGATGCTCGGCGGGATCGCCGTCGGCATGCTCGTGGCCTCGCGCATCGGTTTCCTCGACCCGGTGTTCGGCTCCGGCAACCGCTCCGCCTGGGCCGTGTTGGGGGCGGCCGCGCTCGTCGTGGTGCTCGGCGTGGTCGACGACATCTGGGAGCTGGACTGGCTGACCAAGCTGGCCGGCCAGGTGCTGGCCGCGGGCCTCATGGCCTGGCAGGGCGTGCAGCTGGTGGCCTTCCCCGTGGGCGGCCTGACGATCACGTCGTCGCGTTTCTCGCTGGTCGTGACGATCCTCGTCGTCGTGGTCGCGATCAACGCGGTGAACTTCGTCGACGGGCTCGACGGGTTGGCGGCGGGGCTCGTCGCGATCGGCGGGCTCGCGCTGTTCACGTACGTGTACCTGCTCTCGCGCGCCTCGGCGCCCAGCTACGCGACGCTCGCGGGGCTGCTGGCCGCGCTCATGGTCGGGGCCTGCCTCGGCTTCCTGCCGCACAACTTCAACCCGGCGTCGATCTTCATGGGCGATGCCGGGTCCATGCTGCTCGGCCTGCTGTTCGCCTCCGCGACCATCGCCGTGACGGGGCAGATCGACCCGGGCAGCTCGGAGATCAACACGCGTCAGGCCCTGCCCGCGTTCCTGCCGATCCTGTTGCCGTTCGCGGTCCTGGCCCTGCCGCTGCTCGACATGGTCATGGCCGTCTTCCGCCGCCTGCGGGCCGGGCAGTCGCCGTTCCACGCGGATCGGATGCACCTGCACCACCGGTTGCTCGCGATCGGCCACTCGCAGCGGCGGGCCGTGATCCTCATGTACGTGTGGACGGCCGTGTTGGCGTTCCCGTGCGC
>JAISIU010000299.1 GCA_031261885.1 Bifidobacteriaceae bacterium | reverse complement strand
TCAGGGAACGGCTCGACGTGCCGATTCTGTGCCAGGGCGACGAGACCCTCGGCGCGCTCGTCGACCGGTTCCTGGCCGACGAGCCGACCTGTCTGTTCGGCACGCTGTCACTGTGGCAGGGCATCGACGCGCCGGGGCCCACGTGCAGCCTCGTGACGATCGACCGGCTGCCGTTCCCCCGGCCGGACGACCCGATCTCCTCGGCCAGGCAGGAGGCGGCCGGGCCGGCCGGTTTCATGCGGGTCGCGGCCACGAGCGCCGCGCTCAAACTGGCGCAGGGCGCCGGACGGCTGATCCGCGGCAGCGCCGACCGTGGGGTCGTGGCCGTGCTGGACCCGCGGCTTGTGACGGCCCGCTATGGCGCCTACCTGCGGGCCAGCCTGCCGCCGATGTGGCCGACGACGGACCTGGCCGTTGCGACCGCCGCGTTACGCCGCCTCACGGGCGGTGGTCCGGCAACGGCCGCCGGCTGAGGGGCCGCCGGCTAGTCGAGTGTGGCGTTCAGGCCGCCGCCGGGTAGTCGCGCGGTCCGAACACCGCGGACCCGACGCGCACGATGGTCGCGCCCTCGGCGATCGCCAGTTCGAAGTCCCCGCTCATGCCCATCGACAGCTCGGTGGCCTCGGCCGTGCCGGGCGCCCCGGCCACGATGACGGCGTCACGGATCTCCCTGAGCCGGGCGAAGGACAGGCCGACGGCGACCTGGTCAGGAGAATTGAGCCCGATCGTCATGAAGCCCCGCAGCCTGAGGTGTTCCAGCGCCGCCACGGCCGCCGCGAGGCGTCCGGCCTCGGTCGGCGCACAACCCGATTTGGTTTCCTCACCCGAGGTGTTGACCTGGATGAACACGTCGAGCCGCTTCCCCTGGTCTCCTGCCAAGCGGTCGATGCGCTGCGCGATCTTCAAGTCCGCGACTGTCTCGATGCAGTCGGCGTGCTGCACGGCGGCTTTCGCCTTGTTGCGCTGCAGCGGCCCGATCAGATGGGTTTCGTGCGGGAGGTCCGAGAGGCCCTGGGCCTTGGCCTGCAGTTCCTGGACGCGGTTCTCCCCGATCAGAGTGCCGCCAGCCACGATCGCCTCGCGGATGGGCGCGGCGTCAAGGGTCTTGGTGGCCAACAGCAACCGGACCTCGCCGGGCGCACGCCCCACACGCGTGGTCGCCTCGACAATGCGCTCCTGGACCGCCTGAAGCCGTTCGGCGATGGTGCTGGGCGATGACGGGTTCAGGACAGTCCACCCCCAGCTACGGCCTCCGGCGGAAGTCCCTCGTCCTTGACGCGCGCCGGCACGACCATGACAGGACAGGCCGCGTGGTGCAGTACGGCCTGGCTTGTGGAGCCCAACAGCAGGCCGGCGAAGCCGCCGCGCCCGCGAGAGCCAACCACCACGAGGTCCACGGCCGTCGAGAACTCGACGAGCAACGACGACGCGGTGCCATCAAGCCCGTGCCGCCGGATGCGCAGGTCGTCCGGCGCGCCCACCCGTTTCACGACACGTTCGATGGCCGCGTCGAGCCCGGTTTCGAGGTCATCCATGATCGCCTCATGGTCAACCGCGCCCGGGGCCCACGCGAACAGCCCAGCACCCGTGGAGACCGGAACCGACGAGAACGCCGTCAACGTGGCGTCCCACGTCATCGTCTCCTTCACGGCCCGTTCCAACGCCACGTCCGAGCTGGCGGAACCATCGACGCCAACCACGATGCGGCGGATCGGCTTGATTTGCGTACGGTCCGTCTGAGGCGTGCGCAGCGGCACCACCACCGTCGGGCAGTGCCCGTGGGCCGGCAGCGCCGAGGAAACCGTGCCCATGAGGCGCTCGGCGAAGCCACCGCGGCCGCGCGTGCCGACAACGGCCATGCGCGCTGTCTTCGACAGCTCCACGAGCACGCCGGCCGGATCACCGACCTCGACGTAGCTGCTGGCCTTGAGCCCCGCGGCCTCGACCTTCTTCACGCACTGTTCGACCACGCCCTGCGCGCCCGTCTTCACCGCGGCCGAATCGAGCACCGCATACCCGCCTTCGAGCGAGGCCGCCGAGAACGCCGGCAGCGCATAGGCGCACGACAGCTTGATCGACCAACTGCGCCTCTTCGCCTCCTGGATCGCCCATTCAAGCGCATGCTCCGAGGCTTCCGACCCGTCGACCCCGACAAGTATGACGTCCTCCCGCGGCATAGGCCATCTCCCTCCTGCGGCCATCGGGCCCAGTAACACCAGGGCCGACCTTTGCCCTGATCCCGCTTTTCACGATACCGTACACCGCCCCAATACCGGCCCCAACCGCCGCCCCGCCCCGCGTACCCCTCCGGTCGTTCCAGCACCCACCGCGACCCGCGAACGGCGCGCCGCGACCACCGGTACCCCCCATCCGATCGCTTCCAGACCCGTCCGTCGCGCCCCGCTGCCTCCCGCCGTGCCGATCCCACACGCACCCATCGGCTGCGCTCCGTCGCGTCCGCCCGTTCATAGACGTCATGTGGGTAAAAAAGTAGCGGCCCGGGGTGCTTGTTGCACTCGTGGGTCGCTGCTTTTGGTTGGGGTTGCGGCGGTGTCCTGCTCTCCCACCGGCTGGCGCCGGCAGTACCATCGGCGTTCAAAGGCTTAGCTTCCGGGTTCGGTATGGGTCCGG
>JAISIU010000256.1 GCA_031261885.1 Bifidobacteriaceae bacterium | reverse complement strand
AGTGAGTGCACAAAAAATAGTGCACTCACTACGCAAAAATTACGGTTTTGGCGAGGTGGCGTGAGGGGTTGGCGGGTGCGACAGGCCGCAAGTTACGCAGTCGTAAACTTACATGCTCTGTAACATACATCCGATGTATGTTACAGAGCATGTAAGTTTACTTGGCCTGCGGAAACGTCGTCTTCTGGCTGGGCGGGAGTGCGTCCGTCTGGATGAGCCGGGCGTCGCGAGGTCTCAGGTAGCACATCGGAGCAGCCTTGGTCGTGGGTGTGTTGCGCGCGGGCGCGCCCGCCCGGCGCGGCAGACCTCCTGGAAGTCTGGCGCTGACCGGTCGGCTGGGACGCGTCAGCTGCCCGCGTCTCGCATGCGCCTGAGCAGTTCCGTTGGTGAGACCGATAACCCCGAGGACGGAGCGGGTGTCCACGGGTTGACGAGGGGGACGCCGGTGCCGGTGAAGTCGGCGGTGTTACGGGTGGCGACCGTGAAGTCGTGGACGATGGCGGTGGCGGCGATCAGCGTGTCGGCGATGGGCCGGGGATCTGGCACCTGAAGGAGGCCCGCTTGCTGTGCCACGGCGGTGTCGATCAGGTAGATGCGCCCGCGGTACGCGTCGAGCAACCGGTGGAACCATTCGGCCAGAACTTCGCCCTGGGCCGGGTCGTTACGTCGCTTGAGCTCCACGCCGCGCCTGATCTCCATGACCGTGACGACGCTGATGACGGTGTCCTCAAGGCTGGCTTGGGCAGCCCAGGCGTTGAACGCCTCGGGTCGCCTGGTGGGTCGTTTACGCAGTTCGGAAACCACGTTGGTGTCAAGGAGCAGTGTCACAGGTCAACCTCGCGTGGTAGATCGACAAGGCGTTCGGGTTCAAAGTCGATGTCATCGTCGGCCACGAGCGCCAGGCTCAGCGAGGGACTGGGGCGTTTGATCGCTTGGTATTCGGCGTATGGCAGCAGCACGTGGGAGGGCTTGCCCCGATCCGTGATGGTCAGGGGCTCCTGGTTCGCCAGGCGTTTGGCCAGGGCCGTATTTTGGTTGAAGGCACGTGCCGACATCGTTGCCATGGTTCGACTTCCTTCCGTTGCCAATGTTGCTACGTGGCTACAATCGTAACAGGCGTGCGCTTTGAGCGCTGTTGCGTCGTGAACGATTGGGTTCCGTTAGATTCCTTTAGAATCCTTAGATTTTTTAGAAAACTCGCTGACCTGCTAAAACGCGGCGTGGCTGAGGGGTGATCACGAAGCCAGTAAGAGCGCGGAGATGACGTGGACGTCGTCGGGGCGGGTGTAGCTGGCGCCGCCGCCCGTGACGATCGCGAGGAAGCGTAATAGCTTTGTCGGAGCGCTCAGCGGCTGCGGCGGCTCATTCCGAGCAGAGTACCTAGGTGCTCCTCAACCAGTTCCATCAGCCCAGGTTCAAGTCTTCCAACGGTCTGGCCGACGGCAGAGCTCCTGATCGCCGAGATCTTGTCTGTCTCCAACCAGCAGGGCCGATCCAGGCCATTGAGACTGGACTGTTTGACAGCGACGCGCTCCGCTATCGAGCTGTTGGCAGTCGATGTGAACGGAATGATAACCACGGAGCTGCCGGTGTGGACCCCGGTGTCCTGAATGACTAGGACCGGTCTCGGCTTGGATGAGTACGGCCCGGCCGCAGCGGTGACGATGTCGCCGCGGCTTGGCTTCACCACTCGCCCCAATCGGCCCGGACTTGGTCGAGGAAGTCCATCGTTGAGCTGTCCCCGCCGGGGACGGACAAGCTGAGCGGCAAGCGTTGGTCGCGAACCGTTTGGACCGCGAGCATGCGCACTGCGCTTGGCGCGTCAAGGCCAACGGCCTCGACGACGGCAGAGAACCGCTTCTTGAGGTCCTCGTCCATCGGGACTGTCAATGTGCTGGTCATACGCCTCCACCCATCGATTAGTGATGCCATTCGCCGTGCATGACTTCCTCTCGATGCTACGCCACCTTGTCCGCTCGGGCGTGGCGTCCCGTGCGCTGGCGGTAAGTGTTTTACCGTCGGTGTCTTAGCTGACTAGCCGAGCAGCAGAGACACGGTGCGGTTGAGAGGGCGGTCACGGGGCCAGTGAGAGCGCGGAGATGACGTGGACGCCGTCGGGGCGGGTGTAGCTGGCGCCGCCGCCCGTGATGATCGCGAGGAAGCGGGGGTCCACGGTGAACCGTCCCGCGATGCGCAACAGCTGGGCGGCGGCCTGGTCTAAAACGTCCGGGATGGGGGAGAGCCTGACCTCGATGCCGGCCCACTGCGTGCCGTGGACGAGCACAGCGTCCATCTCGTTGCCCACCGCGTCCTGGAACGCGCGCACGTCGAGCCCTTCGGGCTGGCCGTACACCGTGAGGTCGCGAAACACGAGCGACTCGAACAGCTGCCCGAAGGCCTCGCGGTCTGTCATCAGCGAGTCCGGGTCGGCGCCGAGGGCCGCCGCGGCCAGCGACGGGTCGACTAGGTGACGTTTGGGTGCCTTGCGTGCGGGTGCGGCAGACCGCAGGTGCCCGCCCCAGGCGGGTTGCTCCATGTAGATCCAGAGCCGGGCCAGTGCGTCCAGGTAGTTCTGCAGCGTCTTGGGTTGGGCGGTTTGACCGAAGCGCACGATGTCGGCTTGTAGCGTTTTCGCGGTCACGTAACTGGCGCTGCCGCGCGCCAGGGCGAACAGCAGCGCTTCCATCTTGCGGGGGTCGTGCTTCACGCCGTCGAGCATCTGAACGTCGGTGCCGGCGATGGCGCGCAGGTAGTCGGCGTTGGCCGCCATGGCGTCCTCGGTGGTGCGCTTGAGGTTGGGCGGCCAGCCGCCGCGACACACGGCTTGCGCGATGGCTTTGGTCTGGGCGGTGGGACTGACGTCCGGGGTGGCGGCCCGGACCGGTTCGCTGCGCCACGTCGCGGCCAACGAGACCGAGCCGTCGCTGTCCCCGGTCTCGAGCGAGGTCATGGGGCGCATGGTGAGGTGCGTGAGCCGCATGGCGCCGCTGTGCCGGGTTTGGTCCTCATGCGGCCGCGAGGATCCGGTGAGGATGAACTGGCCGTCCGCTTGGCGGTTGTCCACCTCGGCGCGGACGGCGTTCCAGACGTCCGGGACCAGCTGCCATTCGTCGATCAGCCGAGGTGTTGGGCCGGCCAGCAGCACGAACGGGTCCGCGAGCCCGGCGCGCCTGAGCTGCGTGGAGGTGTCGAGCCGGGCGTTGCTGGCCGTGTGGTGGAGCGCGGTCCACGTCTTGCCGCAGGCCTTGGGGCCTTCGATGACGAGGGCTCCGGCCCGCCTGAGCGCGGCCGTGACCTGCGCGTCGACGACGCGTGTCCGATACCGAGGCCGTGCTGCTGCCATGGATTCATGGTATCTGATTACCAGAAAAAGTAGTAATGCACTACCAGAAATTCTGGCATTGGTCGACGTGCGCCCAGGTCAGCCGACGTCGTGAGCGTGCGCTCGGCCGCCGGGGCGGCCGTACCGGCGGCCGCTGGAGGGGGGTCAAATTTCGCGCGGCGCTGGCATGGTGGACACCAATGAAGGGCGCGGTGAAGTGGCCCGCCGCGCGGATGGATGACGCGCTCCCTTGGGAAAGTGGGACCATCCCCGCGCTGGCAGGGAATACGCAGGATCGCGCTGCTTACGGGCAGCGCCCTTCAGGATCATCCCCGCGCGGGCGGGGAACGCGTGTTGGTGGGCCTCGATCAGCTGTTGGACGAGGGATCATCCCCGCGCGGGCGGGGAACATGCTGCACATCAGTGAGCGAAGATAACCGAGCTGGGATCATCCCCGCGCAGGTGGGTAACACGGTATCACCTACCCGATCAACGGCGAGACCGGAGGGATCATCCCCGCGCGGGCGGGGAGCACTCGACGCGTGGATCGACTTTCACGAGGCAGGGGGGATCATCCCCGCGCGGGCGGGGAGCACTCGCGCTGAGTCTCACAGCTCCGCCTCCTCACGGGATCATCCCCGCGCGGGCGGGGAGCACTGGCGGACCGCACCAAACGTACCCACCGGGTTGGGATCATCCCCGCGCGGGCGGGGAGCACGTTCAGAGAAACCTGCGTTGCTCATTAGACCTCGGATCATCCCCGCGCGGGCGGGGAGCTGAGGTGTGCCCCGTTTGCCGGACAGTTGGTTAGTTTGGTTTTGCCTGTTCGGCGAGGTGTCGTTCGTACTCTAGTGGGCTGAGGTAGCCGATGGCTGAGTTGCGGCGTCGGGCG